>CAZJTS010000048.1:2171-12085 GCA_964548975.1 uncultured Fastidiosipila sp. | reverse complement strand
AAGCTGCTCTTTGTCGCTCACCGCAGGGAAATTCTGGAGCAGAGCCTGGGTACATTCCAAGGTGTGCTGAAAGACCAGAACTTCGGCGAGTTGTATGTTGGCAGTTATCAGCCGGATTCGATAGACCACCTTTTCATTTCCATTCAGACGGCGAACAGCCAGAACTGGTACGATCGCCTGCCCGCGGATTATTATGACTTTATCATCGTTGATGAGTTCCACCACGCGGCCGCCGCCAGCTACGAGCGCTTACTGACCCATTTCCAGCCAAAAATCCTCTTGGGCTTAACGGCTACCCCCGAACGTATGGACGGTAAAGACATTCTCGGCTATTTTGGCGGGCGAATTGCGGCCGAGATCCGGCTACCTGAAGCTATTCAGCGAAAATTTCTGAGTCCGTTTCAGTACTTTGGCGTCGCGGATACAGTGGATCTCACCGAGCTCCGCTGGACCCGCGGCAGTTACGATGTGAATGAACTCAGCCGCATCTACACGCTGGATCAGGCGGTTGCTCTTCGCCGCGTTGATCACATCATTCGCTCGCTTGCCCACTATGTCACGGATCTCGACACCGTGAAAGGCCTGGGCTTTTGTGTCAGCGTCGAGCATGCCGCGTTCATGGCTCGTCAGTTCAATGAAGCCGGGATCCCGTCTTTGGCCCTGACCGGCAACTCGCCTGACACGGAGCGTCTCAATGCGAAAACCCGTCTGACGAACGGCGAACTTCGCTTCATCTTCGTGGTCGATATTTACAACGAAGGTGTGGATATCCCGGATGTAAATACTGTACTCTTCCTGCGCCCGACCGAGTCGCTGACCATTTTTCTCCAGCAACTCGGGCGTGGCCTTCGTCTGGCCAAAGACAAGGATTGCCTCACCGTCCTGGACTTCATCGGACAAGCGAATCACAAGTATAATTTCGAGGATAAGTTTGCTGCGCTTTTGGCCACCCACAAACACAGCGTTGAACACGAACTGAAACACGGCTTCCCGAGCACCCCAACCGGCTGCTACATTCAGCTGGAGAAGAAGGCGCAGCGGGCGATTCTCGACAATATCCGCTACTCATTCAACACACAAAAAGCAATAATCAACCGCATTGCGACCTTCACTGAGGACAGTGGCAAGCCCCTGACGCTGAAGAATTTCCTCGACTATTATCATTTGTCACCGGAGGTGATTTATCGTCGAGAAAGTTTTTCCAGGCTCTGTGTACACGCAGGCGTCAGGGAGGATTTCCAGGAACCCTTGGAAGCGCTCATGAGCAAGGCTTTGGCCAAATTCCAGGCCATCGACTCCAGACGCTGGATCACTTACCTCATGGGCGAAATCTCCCCCTCGGACCCCATGTTCCGAATGTTCGCGGTCACCGTCTGGGGGAGGGCGGAGGTGACAGCAGAAGAGCTCGCTGAACTGGAGGCGAGCCCGATAATGCGAGCGGAGCTCCAAGAATTGCTGACATACTGCTATGACCGCATCGACTTCGTTGACGAGCAGGTGGACCTGGGCTTTCACAGCCCGCTGGATCTCCACTGCAGTTACTCGAGGGATCAGCTATTCGTGGGGCTCGGCTACCTGAATCCGCAGAATTTGCGTGAGGGTGTGAAGTGGCTGCCGGAGCAGAATCTGGACGTCCTCCTCGTCACGCTCAATAAGTCCGAGAAAGACTATTCACCCACCACAATGTATGAAGACTATGCGATCAACGAGACTTTGTTCCACTGGCAAAGCCAGAGTACGACGTCTGAGACTGCTCCAACCGGACAGCGCTACATTCATCATCGAGAACAGGGGAGTCGAGTGCTTCTCTTTGTGCGTGAATTCAAAAACACCCGCACCGGCGCGGCGCCCTACACCTTCCTCGGCACTGCCAACTACGTCACCCATGAGGGGAACCGCCCCATGAGCATCACCTGGAAATTAGACCGCCCCATCCCGGCCAAATACCGGCCTCTCACTCAGAAACTGGTGGTCGGCTGATGACGGAAGTTGTGGCAGCGTTTATTCAGGACGATGTAGGCGGTTTCCTGATCTGCCAAAGACCGGCTAATAAAGCCCGGCCGCTACTCTGGGAATTCGTCGGCGGCAAAATCGATCCCGGCGAATCGCCTGAAGATGCACTTGTCCGCGAGTGTCGCGAGGAGCTGGGGATAGGGATTGCTGTCGGAAAGCTGAAGTCTCAAGTGTGCTATTCATATCCGGATCTGACGATCAGGCTGAGTTTGTTCGAAGCTCGGATTATTGAGGGTGAGCCGGTGTTGTTGGAACATCAGGATATGCGGTGGATAAGGTTAGAGGAAAGTTCGGAATATCAGTTCTGTCCGGCAGATAGGGAGATGTTGGGGGAGCTGGTGTCTGGCGTAACTCCTCATTGCTCTGTGGTCTGAGATTCAACCTATGCTCTCACAAAACTCGGGATTTTGGCCAGGGTAATTAGTTATATTAATGCGGGCCATTTTTCCGAGTTTGGTGAGAATCTCCGTAGGCAGAGCGCATAACCTGCAATCCAGACCACAAAGGCTACTCAGCGCATAACCTGCAATCGAGACCACAAAGTCTACTCAGCGCATAACCTGCAATCGAGACCACAAAGTCTTAGTATTCACAACTGACTCGACAACTCCTCGATCTGGTGGCGGTAGAGGTCGGCGTAGCGGCCGCCGGCGAGCATGAGCTCGTCGTGGCTGCCGGCTTCGGCGATGCCTTGGTCCGCGATGTCAAAGATGCGGTCAGCGTCACGGATGGTGGAGAGGCGGTGTGCGATGACGAATGAGGTTCGCCCGCGGAGCAGTTCGTCGAGGCCTTTTTGGAGTTCTTTTTCGGTTTTGGTGTCGATTGAGGAGGTGGCTTCGTCGAGGATCAGCAGTGCGGGGTCCGAGAGCATGACGCGGGCGAAGCTGATCAGCTGGCGCTCGCCGGCGGAGACGCCGGAGCCGTGTTCACGGATTTCGGTTTCGTAACCTTCGGGATGCCGCATGATGAAGCTGTCGGCGTGCACGGCTTTGGCCGCAGCAATACATTCTTCATCGGTCGCATCGAGCCGGCCGTAGCGAATATTCTCCATGATCGTGCCGGGGACGAGGAGAGGATCCTGAAGCATGATGCCCATCTGGCGGCGGAGGGAGTCGAGGGTCACGTGGCGGATGTCGTGGCCGTCGAGAAGGATTTGGCCGCGGTTGAGGTTGTAGAAGCGGGAGATGAGGTTGACGACGGTGGATTTGCCGGCGCCGGTGGGGCCGACGAGAGCGATGGTTTCGCCCGGTTTCACGTCGAAACTCAGGTCTTTCAGGATGGTTTTAGACTCGTCATAAGCAAACGTGACATCATCGAATGTGACTCTGCCCTGGATCGGGGGAAGCTCGGTGGCGTCGGCTTCGTCCTCGATAACGAGGGGCTCGTCGAGGAATTCAATGATTCGCTCGATGTAGGAGGCGCCGTTCAGCAGCTGATTGTAATAGTTGGCGAGGTTGGTGATGGGGTTCCAGAAGTAGCCCATGTAGCTCACGAAAGCGACGACGGTACCGACGGGGATGGGATCGCCGTTGGCCTGGCGGATCCAGAGCGCGGCGCCGGCGTAGAGGATCGCGATGGTGAGGTTCGAGACGATGGAGACGAAGGGCGTGAGGAGGAACTGCAAGGAGAGCGAGTGCATCCAACGCGCGCGGTATTGAGCGCCGAGGCCGTGGAAAATCTCGCGATTCACTTCCTCGCGGGCGAATAGTTGCGTGATTTTCATGCCCTGAACCGACTCCTGCGCGTAGGCGTTGAGGTTCGAGGATTTCATATTGAAAAGCTGCTGGGCGCGGCGCTGGACATTCTTGAGCAGGAGGATGCCGCCGATCAGGATGGGGAGACCGGCGATCGCGTAGAGCGTGAGTTGCGGATCGACGATCAGCATGTAGATGACGATGATGATAAGCGAAAACAGCTCCACAATCGTGCTGACCAGAACATTGGACAACAAATCACTGACGGAGTTCACATAATGGACGACGCGGGTCAGGATTTTGCCGTGTGGCCGGGAGTCGAAATACGCGAAAGGCAGTTTTTGCATGTGCTTATACATATCAAGTCGGATGTCGTGGATAATGTTTTGGCCGATCTCGGTCAGCGACCGCATGCGATAGGACGTAAAGAAGGACGAAATCACAACGATCAGCAGGAAGACGAGCGACAAGATCACCAGATAACGGACATTAGCGCGCGGAATGGCCTCGTTCAGGGCGAGCATGAGAATCATGGGGTTGAGCAGGCTGAGCGCTGACGACAAAATCGTCACCAACAGCGTGATCAGAAGGGGCTTCCGGTAAGGATTTGTGTAGCCGAGGATTCTTTTGAACTGGCCAAAGTCAAAGGGCGAATCCAGAATCTCATCCATGTCGAAACGATTTCTACTTGCCATTTGCCTGACCTCCTTCTTTCGCTTGATTCAGGATGGCCAAAGCCTCCGCCTGATCGCCCATCTGGGTGTGATAAATATCGGCATAGATGCCGTCCAGTGCGACGAGTTCTGCGTGGGTGCCGCGCTCTTTGACTCGCCCGGCTTCCATGACCAGGATCAGGTCGGCGTCGCGGACCGAACTGATGCGCTGGGCGACGATGAAGACGGTTTTGGCCGCCAACTTGGCCTGCAGATTCTCGCGGATGGCTGTGTCGGTGTTCATGTCGACGGCGGAAGTGGTGTCGTCGAGGATCAGGATGGCCGGGTCGCCCGCAATGGCTCTGGCCAAAGAAATGCGCTGCCTTTGGCCACCCGACAGACCGACGCCCCGCTCACCGACAATTGTGTCGTAGCCCTCGGACATCTTCCCGATGAAGTCGTCGGCGCAGGCCGTATCGGCGGCGTCGCTGACCTCAGCCGCCGGCATCAGCGGATCGACGAAGGCGATATTGCCCTCAACCGTGTCCGAGAAGAGGAAGACCTCCTGGGTGACCACGCCGATGGCTCGGCGCAATTCGGCCAAAGGCCAGGTTCTCAAATCACGCCCATCCAGCAGGATGCGCCCAATGCTCGGATCGTCAAGTCGGGGAATCAGCTCGACGAGGGAGGACTTGCCGGAACCGGTCTCGCCGATGATGCCGATGGTGTCTCCCGGTTTCGCATGGAAACTGATGTCATGGAGGGCACGCACGTTTTGGCCCTTCACATAGTAATCGAAGCACACCTGGTCGAAGACGATGTCGCCCTCGACTTTGGCCGGCGCCGGACGGTCTTCCGTGAGCAGATTCTCAACCAATTCATTGATGGTGCGCTTGGCGGTGGACTTCAGGGCGCTGGCAGAATAGCTGCTCAGCGGGAACGGTTTATCGGCGACATAGCCGGGTTTGGAAGTTTCTTCAGAATGGGACGTGCTTGAGGTGGTGAGTTTCTCGCGACGGAGGAGTTTCTCTTTCTCTTCCTGGAGCTCTTCTTCGGACTGTCCGCTGGTGAGAGGAGAGTTACGCAGCGCCTCAGTGACCAGCTCCTCGGCCGCTTCGGGATCCTCGGTTAGGGCACTTTCGTTCGGGGACGCAACATGGGTTCGGGTCATGAGGAGTTCAATAATCTTGATCGCGGACGAGGAAACGTGCTGCAGGTCGTTGATCAGGAAACCGATCATGCGGGTGGGACCGTTCAGCAGGAAAAGCAGGCTGTTGAACGCCACCAACTCACCGATGGTCATCGCGCCGTTGATTGTCATGATGCCGCCGATGAGAATGACCGGGATCGACATGAAACTCGACAGGCCGTCCATCACCGGAATGTACTTCGAGCGAACCTGCGCGCCTTCCATATTCATGGACTGGTAAGCGACGTTCTCGGTCTCGAATTTTTCGACTTCGAATTCATGACGCACGAATGCCCGGGTCACACGATTACCCGTAATATTGACCTGCACGACAGCATTCAGGCGCTCAAACTGCTGACGGATATTACTCCAGACCGGACGAATATCTTTCTGAAGCAAGCGCGCCATGAGAAAGAGGATCGGCACCAC
Organism: uncultured Fastidiosipila sp.; assembly: GCA_964548975.1. Classification (GTDB taxonomy): domain Bacteria; phylum Bacillota; class Clostridia; order Saccharofermentanales; family Fastidiosipilaceae; genus JAAYZH01. The sequence goes on along the minus strand of CAZJTS010000048.1, from coordinate 6,107 downwards.
GGCCAATGATGCCAAGGCCAACTTCCAGTTCAGGAAGAGCAGATAGATGCCGCCGGCCACGAAGAGGGCCAGTTGCTCAACAGTCGCATAGCCTGCCCAGGCCAAAAAATAGCGTACCATGTCGATGTCGCCGGTTAATTTGGCCATGATAGTGCCGGTGGGCGTCTCTGAATAAAAACGCTGATCCAGCTTCTGAAGGTGGAGATAGAGCGCATCCCGTAGCCTCAGGAGCGCGTGCTGAGATGTGTACTCGAAGAGGTTTCGCTGCAGGAAAAGGAGCAGACCGCGCGCCGCCGGAACGCCAAAAATCAAACCTACATACAACCACAGATTTGTATGGTCACCGGCGGTCAGAACTTCATCGACCAGACGCCCGGTAATGATACCCGGGACCATGACCATTGCCGCAGTTACGATGACGATCAGGAGACTGACTAGATAGATGGCTTTGACCGGCCTCACCAAGGCGAGTGCCCAGCGAAAAGGATGCCGGTTGAAGCGCCAGATATCCCGAGGACTAAGAGGATCGTAGTCTTTGAATCTGATCTTCTCTCTTCTCTTAAATCGCATATTTTCGACCCACTTCCTTAGTTTGCTATGCAGGGTTCATTATAGACAGATTAGAGAAAAATGCACCCCCATTTAGTGCACAAAAAAGCCCTGTTTTTCGAGGTTTTGGGGGTGGGGGAGGGGTGGAGATTTCCATGTCGCGTTCCTAAAAATCATTTTGTTGTAGTTTTATTTTGCTTTGCAGTTTATTATAAATGATATATCAATACAAGAAGGAATAAGCATGGTCAAGAACTCGCCTTTGTATCAACAAATTTATGATGATCTTCTCAACAGTATCCGTATGGGTGAATATTCAGTAGGCGAAAAATTGCCTACTGAAAAGGAACTGTCTGCTCAGTACAACGTCAGCAGAATCACGAGCAAAAAAGCCCTGGATCGATTAGCCGATTCCGGACTTGTTGTTAGGATGCCAGGGAAAGGATCTTTTGTATCTGATGATGAAATTTCTAACGCCAATGAAGAAGCTTTCATAAACGGAAAGTCGAAGGTTATTGGCTTAATTATGGATGGATTTGGTGCGAGTTTTGGCTATAAACTAGTTTTAGGTATAGATAGCGAATGCAAAAAACATAATTTCAGTCTCGCTCTTAGATGCACATATGGAAGTGTAAAATCTGAAAACCAGGCGATCGATGAAATGATTGCTTTAGGGGTCTCCGGAATAATTATCATGTGCGTTCATCAGGAAAATTACAATTCAAAAGTCTTAAAATTGATAGTTAATGGATTCCCTATTGTAGTGATCGATAGGCGTTTAAGGAACATCCCCGTCAACTTTATTGGTACGGATAATGAAAATGCTGCTATTGAACTTACCAATCATTTGTTCGATCAAGGATTTAAAAACATTTGTTTTGTGGCACCACATAGTATCGACACCCCCTCCATTAACGAAAGATACAATGGATTCATTAAGTCATGTAGGGCTCACGGCAATCAGACACCGGAGAGTATTATCAGTATGCGCTCTACTTTACCTGAAAGTCGCACGGAAAGTAACTTAGAACTGGACCAGCAATTACTTCTTGAGTACATAGAATCTCACCCCAAAGTTGACGCGTATTTTGCTGTTGAATATGATTTGGCAAAGATCACTAAGAAGTTACTGAAGGACCTTGGAAAAGATAACTGTCCCGTTGTGTGTTTTGATGGAATTGATAATGCAGTGGATGAAGTAGAGTTTACACATGTGCGTCAGCGAGAACAGGAAATCGGTGAAGAAGCAGTTCTAAGAATTCTCGAACTTCTGAAAGGGAATCTAACCACTCAAACAACATTAGTGCCTTACGATATCCGTTTCTCCACAAATCAGAGATAGTCCCAATTTGCTTGCTGTTACTGTGGCCAAAGCTCCATTGGACTTGTAGCTTTGGCCTGTTTTTCTAGAGCAAAACATTACAAATGATCTAAATGACATAATATTTATAATAAAGTTGTTGACATGTGGCGTTGCCTGATGTTATTGTACAAACATACACAAAGCGACTTTATTGTTGTTGTGATAACTGTTATTTATAGGAGCATCGACGTTGTGGGTAAGAAGTCTTTATCAATAAAATCACAACAGAGGCGGATGGGGATCCTCTTTACTGCAGCTCCAATTATTCTGTTTCTTGCTTTCACATTCATTCCTATGATTCTCGCCATAGGCCTAAGCTTTACAAACTACGACATAATTAATCAGCCAAAGTTTACTGGAATAAGAAATTTTCAACGCTTGATCAATGATGAGTTTTTCTGGTTAGCATTTAGAAACACGGCGTTTTATTCACTGTTATATATTCCGCTTGGCTTACTAATATCTTTAGGAACTGCCTTATTTTTGAATGTGGAGAAAAAAGCGGTAGGGATATTCAGAACATTATTCTATTTACCTGTTCTTTCTTCTACTGTGGCAACAGCCACATTGTGGTTCTGGATACTAAACCCACAACTGGGATTATTGAATGGCTTTCTCCGTCTGTTTGGAGTTCAAGGTCCTGCTTGGCTGTACGATTCCAAATTCGCGATGCTCTCTATTGTACTAATGAGTCTTTGGGCAGGATTTGGTGCGAATATGATGATCTTTCTGTCTGGCTTAAAAGGAATCCCATCTGTATTCTATGAGGCTGCAAAAGTTGAAGGCGCTAATGCATGGTATACGTTCCGAAAAGTGACGATCCCTTCTTTATCAAGGACGATATTTCTCGTTTCAACATTACTCATAATTAACTCTTTTCAGGTTTTTGACCAAGCTTATGTATTAACTAAAGGCGGACCAGGTAACGCGACACTTACCTTAGTCTATTACATCTATAACAATGGATTTGCCAATTTGAGGATGGGATACGCATCAAGCATTTCATTAGCTCTCTTCCTAATGATCTTGGGTATCACAATCATCAATCAGCGATTAAGCAACGAGAAGATATAACTATGAAGCAAAGTAAAGTGAAATCGATATTTTGGTACATTGGGGCTCTGCTAATTGCTATTGCGACAGTCTACCCTTTTCTGTGGATGATAGCGACTTCGTTCAAGCCTGAAGTGGAGATATTTACAAACTCATTATCGTTAGTATCAAACAATTTCTCACTTGCAAATTACCATCGAGTGTTTGAGACAATACCGTTTGCTCGATACTTCTTAAATTCAACGATCTTAGCTGTCTTTGGAGTGGCCACTAATGTTTTCTTCGGCTCACTAGCAGGCTATGCTTTTGCTTTCCTAAAATTTCCAGGAAGGAAACTTAGTTTTACGCTGTTACTTCTCGGTTTCACTCGCTTCGGTAAGTTCCTGACTCTCACCAGGCTCACTCGCTTCAGTTTCCGTTTCTGTACTTGCTTTCTAATGGCGGCATAGCATGGAGCACAGTCAGGGCGGAGACAACCTCAGAAGTGCAGAGTGAAACAAGCGTACCAATCATATGAATGAAGATCAGCTCAATCTGGAAGTTTCCGCTTATGGCCGAAATCTTCTGGTGAACGGTGGTCGCTGGCGCTACACAACCAGTCCTGATGTGGATTGGCTTCTTACTGCTAAATACTTCAAGTCAACCTCGGCATACAATAGCGTGATCTGCGACGGCTACGATCAGATGCCGGGAGATGCCCACGGTGAGATGGTGTCTACGGAGGACTTTGATTTGGCCAAAGGGGTCTTCGCCGAAGGCTATGGGGTAGAAGTAAAGTCAGAAAGCGGCGCAAAGCCTGTACGAGAGAAGAGGATTGATGATGTCATTCATAGGAGAGAAGTTTTGTTCTCCAAGGAAGGCGGCTTCATTATCGTGAGGGATATTCTGGAAAGCGAGAAAGAGCATACATTCACACAGATTTGGCATATGGCAGAAGATTTTCGGAAACGGATGTCAAAGGGGCTGCAAAA
>CAZJTS010000048.1:0-2161 GCA_964548975.1 uncultured Fastidiosipila sp. | reverse complement strand
ATATGGCAGAAGGTGATCTCACTTTAGATGGGACAACAGCTTTCTCAAACTTTGAATCTGCGAATCTTGTGATCTGTCAGCTGAACAATCCGGAAGTAAGCTATTTTAAAGGTTCAGAACAGCCGTTTAAAGGTTGGAATTGCCCTTCTTATGACCATATGGTGCCGGCACCGGAATTGAACTATTCTCTTAGAGAATCAGGGAGAGTCGTCTTTGAGACACTGATCTTCCCAGTAGAGGAAGTGGTGGATCCGAAAGATCTGCCGAAGTTCTCTAAAGCACAATCCGAATACCTGGTTGAATTCAAAGGTGTCACGAGAAGCGTGTCTGATGAATTATTTGGGTCCGTGAATCAGATAAGCCTCTAGATTTGATTCCGGTATGAGTGAGAATTCAGTCGCTGACGCCGGGATAAAGTACTGCTGATTTGCTTCAATAGGGCGCTGTTCGTTCCCTAGATTGATTGTGCCTTTTCCGGAGCGGATGTATAAACAACGATACTTCGCTTCTGAGGAAATGACATATTCGTCTGAGAGTTTCAGCCATTCCGCTTTGAAACAGTCTGTGTCAGCATACGAAATGATTTCTCTACGGTTACTGTCTAGCTCTCTCCCTGGCAGAAGCCAGCGGTCTTTGGCCTCGGCCAAAGTGATGCCTTCATAGTCGAAACAATCAAACATTCTATCGAAACCCAGGCCTTGATGGCATTGCTGATCTGTTAGACTTTGGCCACTTGGGGTGATGCGCTCAGTGCGGATAGTAAAGTCTGTAGGTTCCTGAATTTCGAGAATTAAGCAGCCCGAACCAATCGCGTGCGGAACCCCTGCCTCTACAATAAATGTATCGCCTGCCTTTACGGGGATTCGATGGAGTAAGGACAGCATATTCTCTATGTCTTGAGCGTGAAACACTTCACGCCATTGGGCTTCGGTGATACCCTCTTTGAACCCTAAATAGACACAAGCTTCTTCAGACTGATCATCACGTGTTGAGAGGATATGCCATGATTCCGTTTTTCCGAAGGGGCTTTGAAAGTACTTCTGAGCGCGATCCTTATCCGGATGCACTTGGATAGTGAGTCTCTCCGCACTATCGAGTAGTTTGATCAAGACGCCTAATGAGGTTCCCCATGTTTTGGCATGTGCTTCACCTAGCATTTCCATTGGATTTTCTTCAACCAATTGTTTGAGTGATGTACCTGGATCGTCTGCTAGGAAGCACAAACCTTCATCAGGCGAAGGATCGGGATTCGAACTCAGGGTAGTCGAGAACATCCAACTTTCCGGGTAGGCGCTGTCAGCCGGCTGTTCCTTGCCGGATATGCGGTCTAGTTCTTTACCGCCTTTATATGTGCGCCATACTCTCGTTTCGTTTAGAAGAATTGGTTTACTAAGATCGATCATTGTTATCCTCAGTTTTTACTTCAAGGATATTGTAACCCAGGTGCCAGTGTGGCGTGCCAAGTTTTCCGGATGTGCATTGAGGCTCTGAGGAGTCCTTTGCATTCTAGTAATTAATGGTAATCGGTTTGCCATTTTTTCCTTGTGTGCATAGTCCGCTTTGCATGATCGGAATATTCGGTAGTTGGGAGAAAGGTTGCTTAATTGTCCATCCCGGAGTGCGGACAAATAAGCAGCCTATAGTGGGGTAAACCTCAGATGCGAGGAAAAAACCAGCTTCTAGAGGTAGGAAAATCAGTATTTGAGTGAAAATCCAGCCTCCTAATCAGTGAACTTCAAGATAAGTTGCTAAATTGCCCACCGGACAAATCAGCTGCTTGTCGAAACCACTACAGCCGCAGTGCGCATAACCTGAAATAGAGACCACAATTAGTTTTGCGCATATCCTGAAATCGCGACCAAAATTAGTATGCGCATAACCTGAAATCGAGACCACAGTTTTTGGGGTCGCTTGAACCCTAAGCAATCCGCTCCATCTCACTGTCCGCAGCGAAGAGGCGGCGGGCTTCCGCTTCGAAGGTTTTGGCCACCTCAGGATCCATAGCCGGGACACCGGTGAGCTTATAGTCCAGGCCGAGCTCGGTGTACTTGTCAGCGCCCATGACGTGGTAGGGGAGGATCTCGATGCGGGCGATCCATTTGCGCAAGGGTTCGATTGTGCGCACCAGCTGATGCATGGCGAGCTCGTTATCGGTGAGGCC
>CAZJTS010000047.1:0-12193 GCA_964548975.1 uncultured Fastidiosipila sp. | reverse complement strand
TCGACGCGATCGGCTATCGAGCCACCAACGCGTTTGAGAAGGTGCGCGAGCAGACGGCCGCTTTTATCGGGGCATCTGAAGCCTCCGAAATTGTGTTCACCCGGAACACCACCGAAGCCCTAAATCTCATTGCCTACAGCTACGGCGTGAATGTCGGGGCGGGTGATGAAATCGTCGTCTCCGCGACCGAACATCATGCGAATTATGTGCCCTGGCAGGAACTGGCTCGCCGGCAGAAGGCGCAGTTAGTGGTTGTCGAACCGGATGCAGATGGTGTGGTGACGCCGGCGATTTTGGCCAAAGTCCTGAACGAGCGGACTAAGCTGGTCTCTTTGTTTCACATCAGCAATGTCCTGGGCGCAACGAACGACCTGAAGGCGCTGGCGGCGCTGGTCCATGAGGCCGGAGCGGTCCTCGTCGTCGACGGGGCGCAAGGTATCGTCCATGAACGGCCGGCAGTCGCCGACTGGGATGTGGACTTTTACTGTTTCTCCGCGCACAAGCTCTGCGGGCCAACCGGGATCGGCGTTTTATATGGCAAGAAGGCCCTGCTCGACGGCATGGCGCCCTGGCAGTTCGGCGGTGAAATGATTGATGTCGTGGACGTTTATGAGACCACCTATGCGGAGGTGCCGCAGCGCTTCGAGGCCGGCACCATGGCCATTGCAGAGGTCATCGGCTGGGGTGCGGCGATGCGCTATATCGACAGCATCGGCTACGAATTTATTGCCGAGCAGAACCGGCTGCTGGCGACACGGCTGCTGGAAGGGCTGAAAGAGTTTCCCAACGTCACGATCTATAATCCCCGGAATTATACCAATGGCGTCATCGCTTACAATATCGACGGCGTCCACCCGCACGATGCGGCCGGGATTTATGACAGGGCCGGGATTTCGATCAGGGCCGGGCACCATTGTAATCAGCCGACGATGCGTTTTCTGAACGTGCCTTCGACCCTCCGGGCCTCGGTCTCGTTCTACAATACAGTGGAGGAAGTTGAGTATTTCCTCAAAATAACAACGAAAGCAGGTGATTTCCTCGATGTCCTCTTCGGATAACAGTGCTTTATTTCGCCAGATCATCATGGATCACTATAAGAACCAACGTAACCACGGGCTGGCTTCGGACCCCCGCGGTTACATGACCATACATCTCAAGAACCCTTCGTGCGGCGATGACCTCACGGTCCAGCTGAAAGTGGACGGTGAGAACATCAAGGAAATTCGCCAGAACGGCGAAGGCTGCTCGATCTGCTGTGCTTCCGCATCGATGATGTCGGAGCTCCTGGAGGCGACGACGCTTACCGAAGCAGAGAATATTATTCGCCAGTTCCACCTGATGATCCAGGCCGAGCCCTACGAGGCGGAGGCCATCGGAGATGCCATCAGTCTGGAGGGCGTATCCCGCCTGCCCCAGAGGGTCAAGTGCGCCACCCTGGGCTGGCAGGCCGCGAAACGCGGCATCGATCAGATCCGTCAGAACCGCGAGACCGGCTTAGCCGATCACGACGGAACCATCGAGGCGGACGTAGAGAAGGAGGAAGCCTATGAGGCCTGAACAGGATAGAGTCCAGGCAGAAGATATTGTCAGAAGCAGATACCAGCATGAGATTTATGATGGAGATATTTCTGAAGAGCGGCTCAGCAAGGGCCTGGACCTGGAGAAAGTGCGCCTGATCTCTCAGATCAAGGGCGAACCCGACTGGATGACCGAGCTTCGCGAGAAAGCGTATGAAACTTTTCAGAAAGTACCGCTGCCTCATTACGGCCCGGACCTCTCCGAGCTGGATCTCGATGAGCTGACCTACTATAACCGCGCCACGCGGCAGACCGAGAGCTCCTGGGAGAATGTGCCGGACAAAATCAAGGAAACCTTCGAAGCCCTGGGCATTCCGCAGGCCGAAAGAGATTATCTGGCCGGCGTGACCACGCAGTACGAATCCGAAGTGGTCTATCACAAAGCCCAGGAGGAGCTCGAGCGCCAAGGCGTCATCTTCACCGATACGGATACCGGCCTTCGGGAGCACCCGGAGCTTTTCCGGAAGTTCTTCGGCACACTGGTGCCTGCGGCGGACAATAAATTCGCGGCGCTGAACTCGGCCGTCTGGTCCGGCGGCTCCTTCATCTACGTGCCGAAGGGCGTCAAGTTGACCCAGCCCGTCCAGTCCTACTTCCGGATCAATTCCGAGAAGATGGGCCAGTTCGAGCGCTCACTCATCATCGTCGATGACGATGCCGACCTTCACTACATCGAAGGTTGTACGGCACCCGCCTACACCACGAATTCTCTGCATTCCGCCGTCGTCGAAATCTTCGTCGGCAAGAATGCGAAATGCCGCTATTCCACCGTCCAGAACTGGTCGAACAACGTCTATAACCTCGTCACGAAGCGCTCCACCGTCGATGCCGGCGGCACCATGGAGTGGATCGACGGGAACATCGGCTCCGGTGTGACCATGCTCTATCCGTCCTGCTATCTGCGCGGCGAAGGGGCACACGGCTACATGATCTCCGTGTCGATGGCCGATGAGGGTCAGGTTCAGGATATCGGTTCCAGGATGCTGCATTTGGCCCCCCGGACCACCTCCCAGATCGTCTCGAAGTCGATCGCCCGGAACGGCGGCAACGCCATCTACCGCGGCACTGTCCACCATTCACCGAAGGCCGTCGGCGCTCACAGCGTCATCGAGTGTGACACGTTGGTATTAGATCCGGTCTCCGAATCCGACACGATCCCGACCTATCGAGTCAACGAGGGCGCCTCAACGATTGAGCACGAAGGCACGGTGTCGAAAGTGAGTGAAGAGCAGCTCTTTTATCTGCAGAGCCGCGGGCTTAGCATACAGGAAGCCACCGAAATGATTATACTGGGGTTCATAGAACCTTTTACACGTGAATTACCGATGGAGTATGCGGTCGAACTGAATCAGCTCCTGAAGCTGGACGTCAGCCGCAGCATCGGCTAGGAGATGCATTATGCCCGACGCTTTCAAGATTCGTTTCATCATCAGTACCAAAGCCGGCAATGGTGATAAGGCCAATCTGGAAGCTGGAATCCGGGCCGCTTACGATGGCTTTGAACAGCCGGACATTGCCCGTACGGAATATCAGGGGCATGCGGCCGAGCTCGCCCGCGAATGGGACGAGCGCTACGGCGCCGAAGGTGTTGTCTATGTCTGTGGCGGCGACGGGACTCTGAACGAGGTCTGTCAGGTGCTGGCCGGGCGGGACTGCGCCATGGGCGCTATTCCCCACGGCACCGGCAACGACTTCGCCCGCAGCCTCTACCCGGGCATCCCCCGGAAGGAACTCCTGGATCTGGTGCTGCCGCTCACCCGCACGCCCCGTCGCCGACTCATCGACCTCGTTGAGGTCAACGGCATTCCCTACATCAATGTGATGTCCCTGGGACTCGATACGGTGGTTTTGGCCGAGACCTATAAACTCCTGAAGCGCTGGCCAAAGCTCCGCCAGAACGCCTATTACCTGGGCGTCGTGCTGAGCCTGAACAAAAAGAAACTCTACCCCCTGCGCTACCGGGTCACCCTCGCCGATGGAACCGAACGCGAGGGCGAAGTCGTCAGCACGATCGCCGCGCTCTGTAACGGCGGCTACTACGGCAGCGGTTTTCAGCCGGCACCCGATGCGGTGCTGGACGACGGCATCGGCGAATTTATCCTCGCCGACCAGCTGAAAATCTTCGAGCTCATTCGCCTGATTTTGCTGTACAGAAAAGGCCGACATGTCGGCCACCCCGCAATCACCTACCTCAAATGCACCCGCGGTGTGCTCGAGAGCACCGACGGCAGCAGCTATCCGGCCAATTACGACGGCGTGATTTTTGACGCCGCCCGTTTCGAATTTGAGGTCAAGCCGCAGGCCTTGGTTTTGGCCGATCTGGGACTGGGCTGATGCGCCCGGCACTGCTCCGGCAACTCTCTGTCATCAGTGAGGAGGAAGAACGCCTGCTCGCCGGCGAGGCCCTCGACCGCTCACTCTACACTGACGTGCGCGATTTCGTGATTGATCCGGCCAAAATGCTGAGCACCGGCCAATTAATCGCCCTACGACCCCACACGCGTTTCGTTGATTTTCCCGCGCATCGCCATGACTTCGTTGAGATTATGTATATGATTCAGGGCAGCACGACCCATCTGCTTGATGAGACGCCTGTTGAGCTGCGGGCGGGCGAACTCCTCTTAATGAACCAGGCGGTGACCCAGGCGATTAAGCGCGCCGGGGCGGACGATATCGCGGTCAACTTTCTCTGTCTCCCGCCTTTTTTCGACTATGCTTTGGCTTTGGCCGGTACAGAACATCCTGTGGGCCAGTTCATTATCAGCACCTTGCGCCAGCACAGCGACCCATCTTACATGCTATTTAAGGTCGCTGATGCGTGGCGGATTCAAAATCTGGTCGAAAACCTGATCGGGTCGCTCCTTGAGGGCACGGATCACCGCAGCGCCAAGGCCACGATGGGCCTGCTATTCCTGGAGCTCCTCGGGCAGACCGAGCACCTCGAGATGCCGCCCGCCAATCGCCTCGTCGCCGATGCCCTGCAGGAGGTCGAGCTCCATTACATAGCCCCGAATCTCGGGCGCGTCGCTCAGAAGCACCACGTATCGCTGGCTTACGTTTCAAGCCTCGTCAAGGACAGCAGCGGCAAAACCTTCACTGAGCACCTTCAGGCGAAACGCCTCAGCCTGGCCGCCGCCTACCTCCGGCACACCGACATGTCCGTCGAGGACATCCTCAATGCGGTCGGCTACAGCAACACCAGTTATTTTTACCGGATCTTCCGCGAGGCTTATGGCCAGACTCCGCGTCAGTACCGCCTCAGCTAGTCCAGAAACCCTTCATTCAGGACCACCCCGAAGTCTTTCGCCAGGAGCCTAAGTTCATCGTCGGTGATCGTCTGCCGAGGTTTTCCCTGCGATGCTGCCTGGGCCAAAACCCAGATCTGCGCCGCTTTCTCTATCGTATGCATGAGCCCGAAAGTCTCGTCGAAATCCTTACCCGAAGCAAAGAGCCCGTGGTGGCTCCAGATCGCCGCCGGGTAGTCGCGCATCAGGAGGCAGGTCGCTTCGGCGATCTGGGTGCCGCCGGGCACCAGCCAGGGCACCACGCCCACACCTTCCGGGAACACCACCGCGCATTCCGTCGCGGACTGCCAAAGGGCGCGGCTGAAGGCTTTGGCCTCGAGGGGCAGAGCGAATGTCATCGCAATGAGGTGCGGCGTGTGCGCATGGTAGATCACACGGCAGGCACCGTCGGTCGCCTCCGTGCGGATCGAGTGATTCATGAAGTGGGTGGGGAACTCGCTGGTCGGGCGGCCGCCCTCGCTGAGCCCCCAGACGATGCGGTAGGCGTCGCCTTGAGCGTTGATTTCCACGATGCCGATGCTGTGCTCGGGGTCCAGGATCACGTTCCGGAAATACTTGCCGGAACCGGTGGTCAGGAAGTATTCATTCGCCAGGTTCGGGGCTGCGATGCCGATTTCGACCCAGTTCGCCGGCTCGAAATAAGGTTTACATTCCTCTGCTTCTTCGGGTGTGAGGCGGTAGGTCAGGTTGCCTCCGTTTCGTTCGTGCCACCCCTGCTCCCAGCCGTCGTTACACATGCGGATGTAGTCCCGGAGGACCTTTGTTTCAGTAATCATGCGTTGGCCCTCTCTCTGAGTGTTTGTTCCTCGTAGGCTTTCACCGTCTCGTACCAGCTTTCGTCCGCAGGGACGCCCTGACGGCGGCAGTACTCTTCCCACACGGCGCTGAAAGGCAGGGTTTTCGCCTCCTCCATCAGCACGATTTTGGCCGTGTAATCCGCCGTGTCCTGGTAAGCCTTGAGGGTCTCGGAGGGTTGAAGCAGCGCCCAGAGCAGGGCTTTGGCCACATTACGCGTACCGATCACCCAGGCGGCGACGCGGTTGATCGAGGCATCGAAAAAGTCCAGCCCCAGCAGCACCTTATCGAGCGCATTATTCCGGACGATCTCCAGCATAATCTCGCGCGTCTCGTCATCGAAAGCCACCACATGATCCGAATCCCAGCGCACCGGCCGGGTCACATGGAGCGGCACGCGGTCGAAGTAGCACAGCAGCGCCGACAGCTTGTCCGATACCAGTTCGGTCGGGTGGTAGTGGCCGTTGTCGAGGAGATTGTAGACCCCCGGATGGCTCAGCGCGTAGCCCAGATAAAACTCGCTGCTGCCCACGGTATAACTCTCCAGCCCGATGCCGAACACCTTCGACTCCACACTGTCGATCACGTTCGGGTAGTGCTCATCGAAGATCTCGTCGAGACTCTCTTTGAGCCTCAGGCGCGGGCCCAGGCGATCCGCCGGCACGTCCTTCAGGCCATCCGGAATCCAGAGATTACACAAAACCTGATCTTCCAGCGCCTCACCGATCTGATTCGCGATCTGGCGGCACACTTTCGCGTGCTCAATCCAGAACTTTCTGGTCTCCTCATCCGGACTGGACAGGCTCAGCCCATCCTTCATCAGGGGGTGGCCAAAAATCGTCGGATTGAAGTCAATCCCGAACCCGTTAGCCTTCGCGAACTCTACCCACGGCACGAAATGCTCATACCGCAGCTGATTCCGGTCCACCGGCGCGCCGCTGAACACCGCATAACTCGCGTGGAGATTGATCCGCTTCCGGCCTGGAATCAGGGACGTCGCCAGCAGAAAATCCCTGGTCAACTCCTCGAAATTCCGCGCCTTCCCCGGATAATTCCCCGTCGCCTGAATGCCGTCGCCATCCATCCCCGCGCCATCGAAACCGGTCACATCATCGCCCTGCCAGCAGTGGATCGAAATCGCCTTCTCCGCCGCCCGGGCCAGCGCTCGCTCCACATCGATCCCCAGCTGCTCATAGCGTTCCTTCGCTAAGTTAAACATTGTCATCCTCCTTTTTTACGGCCCGCCGGGCCTCGTTGCGGTCACTGAACTCGCCTTTGGCCAAAAACTGGACCATCAAATTCCCCAAACTACTTGCTTCCACCGGCCCCGTCACGACCTCCAGGCCCGTCTTCGCCGCAGTGAGCTCATTCAGGTACGTATCCTGCGAGCCGCCGCCCACAATATGAATGCGATCGAACGTCCTCTTGAGGCGCTCCTCCAGCTGCCGGATCGTGCGCGCGTAATCCTCCGCCAGACTGTGGTACACAATCGCCATCAGCTCCGGGAGGTCTTGCGGGTCCTGCTGTTTGATGATTTCTGCGATCATACTCTCGGGCGCCAGGAACGCCTGATCATTCACGTCAATGCGCTTGTTTGTTTCGGCCTTCTTCGCCTCTTCAATCAGATCCTGAAACGTCCAATTGTCGTGCTTTGCGGTGCCCTCGAGCTCCCAGCTGGGCGCCTCCTTCTCCGCAATATACGAAACGCCGTTCAACTCCCGCCTGATCGACTGGATCATCCACAGCCCCATGATGTTTTTCAGGTAGCGGTAGCGCGCCTCGTAGCCGCCCTCGTTCGTAAACCCGAGCCGCCTGCTCGCTTCATCGGTCAGCGGCTCCTCCAGCTCCACGCCCAGCAAACTCCAGGTCCCGCTGGAAATAAACACCGCATTATCATCCTCCGCAGGCACCGCCAAAAACGCCGCCGCCGTATCATGCGTCGCCGCCAACAGCACCTCCGACGTAAACGTCAACTGCTTGCGAATCTCGTCGCGGAACTGCCCAAGGCTCGTCCCCGGCATCTTCAGCGGCAGAAAAATCTCGGTCGGGAAGCCGAGTTTTTCTATTAGCTCGAGGTCCCACTTTCGCGATTCCGCATTCACCAAGCCCGTCGTCGTCGCCAACGTATACTCATTCGCTAGCTCACCGGTCAGGAAGAAATGCAGGTAGTCCGGGATCATCAGGAAGTGCCGCGCTTTGGCCAAAACCTCCGGCGTCTCCCGCTTCACCGCCTCCAACTGATACAGCGTATTGAAAATCTGCTTCTGAATCCCGGTCCTGGCGTAAAGCTCCTCCTCCGTGATGGGGAGATGCTCATCCATGCTCGTCGTCCGCTTATCCCGATACGCCACCGCATCACCCAGAATCTCTTTATTCTCATCCAGGAGCACAAAATCCACGCCCCAAGTATCAATCCCAATGGTCTCCGGTATCCTATCCAGGTCCCTGCAGCGCTTCAGACCGGCGAGCAGGTTCTCCTTCAGGTACTCCAAATCCCAGCAATCATGGCCGTTCCGGCGAATCTGCCGGTTCTCAAAGCGGTAGAGTTCTTCGGTGTGGATTTGGGGGGTTGGGGAGGTGTTCGAGGTGGATTGATTGGTTTGGGTGGTTGGGGTTTTCTGGTTGTTCTGGTCGTTCTGGGTGTTCTGGGGGGCGGTTGGGGTGGTTTGAGTGTTTGGGTTGTCGGGGGTGTTTGTGTTGTTGGGTTAGATTGGGTTGCCGTTCTCGTCAAGGATGTAACCCAGGATAAATCGGCCCGATGACGCTCCAATATCGATCGCCAGATGATAGGTCATTATGCACCTCCTGTTAGCAGTTATGCATTAATCGAGTGAATCGTGTGTTTACCGGTCTCTAGTTCGTTTGTAGCGGTTTTTAGTTCTTGCATTAAAAGTGTATCTACAATAATCATAAGGGAAAACCAAATGAATGTAAGGGCTGAATTTTGTGGATTGCCAGTCTTTATTTAATTTTGTGGGGGGTGGTTTTTGCACAGGTTCAGATGTTAACCTGTGCAAAAACGGAACTTCATATCTAAAGTAGAGGGAGAGGAGTTGGAAAGTAGGGGAGGCTCTGCACAGGTTCAGATGTAAACCTGTGCAAAGTGGAACTTCATATCTAAAGTCAAGGAAGGGTGGAGGTTAGTAGGAGAGCTCTGCATAGGTTCATTTATAAACCTGTGCAATTCAGAACTCCCGCCTCAAATACTTACACCAACGAAAGCTATACGGGATCTAAAAATAAAGAATGCACAGGTTTAAATCTAAACCTGTGCATTCAGGATACCTCACTACCTCACCAGCACACAGCGTGCCTCAGGTATTGTGATCTTCTCCTCGGGGTTTGATAGTTTCCCGGTTTCGACATCGCGCGAAATATAGCTCACCGTGCCGCTTATTTGGTTGGCGGTAATTACCAAATCCTCGGTGACTTCCATATCCCAAGGAAACTCAGCACCGTGTTCGAAAATTTCCACTAACTCCAGCGGCTCTGAACCGGAGGCAGCACTACCATCACCGGAACTGGAACCAGCATCCCCAGAACCACCCCGCACCACCTTATACACCGCGATGCTGTCATAGCCGCGGTTGGTGCCGTAGAGGTAGCGGCCGTCGGGTGAGAACTTGACTGCGGCGGCTTTGGTTTCGCCGGACCAATCGGTTGGTAACATGCTGATAACCTGAACCAACGGTTGGTCCAGAGACGTGTCGAACACCGCGATTTCCGAGCTCAGTTCGCAGAGCACGTAGTAAACGGCGGCGTTTTCGGGGTCGGTCACGAAGTGTCGTGGGCCGGAGCCGGGAGGGAGGACCAGGTCTTTGGCCGGATCGGGCACAAGGCGCTTCGCCTCGGCATCGAGCTTGTAGTACACAACCCGGTCAATGCCGAGGTCGCAGCAGTAGTAGGCGCCCTTGTCGGCAGCGCCGACGAAATGGGCATGCGGGCCCTCCTGGCGATCCGCGTTCGGGCCTTTGCCTTCGTGCTGTTTTACGTCACTGACCGCATCGATCGTGCCGTCGGGCTTCACGGCAAAGAGCGAAATACTCCCGCCACCGTAATTCGCGGTCAGCAGAAAGCCGTTCGCCTCATCGTAGTATATGTGGCTCGGTCCTTTACCGACGGTCGGCGCATCACTAAGCTTCTCCCAGCCGTCGCTTGTCCGGCCAAAACTCAGCACCTTCCCACCATTCTCAGAACTGAGGGCGAAGAGCACCTGCTCGTCCTCCCTGAGCGCCAAAAATGCCGGTGCCTCCACACCTTCAATAGACGAGATGGGGCCGGCCTCCGGCTCGTTCAGGAAATAGGTCCGGATCCCGGCCTGGTCGGCCGGATTCTTGGTTCCAACATAAAGTATGCGATTTTTCTCTGCCATAAGTCACCTCCATTTAGTGCTTTAAGGATAACAAAGGTGGCTGTGAGGCAGTGTACCGACTCCTGGTTTGGGCGGGTCGCCGCTCAGCGTAGAACCAGCCCCCGACCTCGGGCTTTGGCCAACCGACTCCACCCTGCGCACTAAGTGAAAATTCAATTAATGCACCCGGATCGAACATCCCCAAACCCCAAACTCCACTACAATCGAATTACACCAAGCGAGGAGGACCCGCCGATGCCAAACCAGAACAAACCCGCCACCGTCGACGAATACATTGCTCAGCAGCCCGAAGAGTACCGGGAGCGTCTCGAACAAGTCAGGCGGACGATCCGAGAGACGGCGCCCGACGCCTCAGAAATGCTGAAGTGGAGTATGCCGACGTACTACCAGACGGAGAATCTGATACATTTCGCGTTCCATAAGGACCATCTGGGGGTCTATCCCGGGCCGGATGCCATCGAGGAGTTCACTGAGCGATTCAACTCAGAAGGGTATGAGTTCTCGAAGGGGGCGGTGCGCTTTCCGTGGAAGGACCCGGTTCCGTTTGACCTCATTGTCGAGCTGACCCGGGCGCGCGTCAAAGCTGTAAAGAATAACGACTAGGAGGCCAAAATTGCCGGCACAAGATTATATCAGGATTTTTGGCCCGGAACATATTCTCTATATCGCCCTGCTGGTCGCAGCGACGGTCCTGCTTATCAGCCAGCGGCGCCACATTCCGGCCAGGCGCAGAGCCCTTAGCGCGATCATCCTGGTCGTGTCGATTTTTCAGCAGATACTGCTATATTCCGCGTATTTTTATCTGCTGGACTTCCACCTCGGCGAGTCGCTGCCCTTTCATGTCAGCCGGATTTGTTCGATTCTCGGCATTATTCTGCTCATTAAGCGCAATCGACAGGTCTTCGTTGTGCTGAGTTTCTGGGGCATCTATGCGTGGGCGACCTTCATTTATCCGAGCCGCGTGTACGACATTTTCCACCCGATCGGCCTGAGTTTCATCCTGAACCACACGATCACCATCCTGCTGCCGTACTACATGATGATCGCCTATGACCTCAGAATCCGGCGGCGCGACTACCGAAAAGCGCTGCTTTATTTCACGCTTTACCTGATTTTCGTGTACTTCTTCAATCCCCTCGTGGATGGCAACTATTTTTACCTCAAGTATCGCCCCTTCTTCAGCAGCTGGCCGGACTACATTTATCTGCCCGCGGTGCTGCTCGTGACCTCCCTGGGCTTCTATCTGGGCGAGAAATGGTATATTTATATCCAGGACAGGCTGAGGAGGGGAGATGACCCGCGTCTTTCTGATTGATGTTATATTTGCCGCCGCGTTCTTCGTTTATGTCGCTCAAGTGCCCGAACTGCTCGCGGTCGGCCTGATTTCAGCGCTCCTCTTCCTGACGGTTCGTCTGCTCGGTACGTATTTTCATATCGCATTCTGGGTTTTGGCCGTGCCGGTATTCTTACTTTGGCCAAATCCCACGCGAGCGACCATCATCCTCGGCAGTCTGGCCTACTACGCCGTGCATGCCCTCTTCGCTTACGAAGCGAGGCACAGTCGCCGACTCGAGAACCGGCTGGTGAAGGTCGAGCAGCTCAACAGCCAGTACCTCCAGCAGATGGATGTCCACCGCAAGCTCGAGGAGGAGATGCGCTACGCGTCCCGCCTCGAGGAGCGCAACGAGCTGAGCCAGCGCATTCACGATCTGGTCGGGCATAACCTGTCCGGGGCGCTTTTGCAGCTGGAGCTTGCGAACCGTTTGCTGGATCAGGATCCGGCCAAAGCCCAGGACCTCCTCTTACACACCACGGAAATCATCAGGAGCGGCACGGAGGAAATCCGGCTTGTGCTAAGAGACGCGCAGCCGGAAGCCCGGGAAGTGGGCATTTCCCGCCTGAAAAGTTTGCTGGATGATTTTCAGAAACGGACGGAAATCCGCACGAATTTACTGACCACCGGCATGATCGAGAAAGTCCGTCCGATTCACTGGACGGTGCTGTCTGCGAATCTGCAGGAGGCTTTGACCAATACCGCCAAGCACAGCAATGCGCACAACCTGACTTGCCGGCTCGATGTGCTCGCTCAACGCATTCGGTTTACGGTGGAGGATGACGGGATCGGCGGTCAGTTGACTCAACGC
>CAZJTS010000046.1:0-12749 GCA_964548975.1 uncultured Fastidiosipila sp. | reverse complement strand
GCTGCTGATTTGCCCAGTGGACAATTCAGCAACTTATACGCCACCACCCTCTCAATGTTGCCCCAGATACATATCCGCCTCCGCTCTACTCCTGAAAACATGGATGTCTCGATCACTGAACCGATCGAGCAGCTCAAGTAGGCGCGGCCGGCCTTTCAGCGGAAAAGATTCAACGAAGCTGATGAATTCGGGATCCCCTTCAGCCAGCTCCACCCAGGGGAGGTCCGGCCTGACTTGACCCCAACGGGCAGCGATGCCCGCGAGGCAAACTTCCACAGGATAGTCGAGGAAAAACACCGTATCACACGCCTCGAGGCGCAGCTCAAGTGTTGAGGCATAGTTGCCGTCAATGATCCATTTCTCCTCAGAGAGAACAGCCTGCAAACGCGCGCGAAATACCTCCCCTTCCACCTCCGTGGCTTCAGGGGTCCAGTACAGCATGTCGATATGGATCAGCGGCAGGCCGGTCAGTTCGGCGAGCCGCCGAGCGAAGGTACTTTTACCACTGCCGGGACAGCCGATAACGAGCACTTTTTGCATAGCACAACAGAACCTAAGGCAAGCGGCCGACGATTTTTTCGATGAGGCGGCTGGCTTTGCCCGAGACCAGTTGGCCGGCTTCCAGGACTTCTTCGTGGTTTAGGGGTTCGCCGGAAATGCCGGCGGCGAGGTTGGTGATGCAGGACATGCCGAGGACTTCGAGGCCGGCGTGGGCGGCGGTGATGGCTTCGGCGACGGTGGACATGCCGGCGGCGTTGGCGCCGAGGAGGCGCAGGGCCCGGATTTCAGCAGGGGTTTCGAATTGGGGGCCGGTCATGTAGGCGTAGACGCCCTCTTTGAGGTCGATGCCTTCTTCTTTGGCCACGGTTTTGGCCAAATCCCGGAGCGACTCCGTATAAATCCTGGTCATGTCGGGGAAGCGAGGACCGATGGTGTCGTCGTTCGGGCCGCGGAGGGGCGAGGGGACGAAGAAACTCAGGTGGTCCTTGATCAGCATGAGGTCACCTGGGGCGGCGTCTTCGTTGATACCACCGGCGGCATTGGTCAGGATGACGCGGGGGATGCCGAGGCGAATGGCGAGGCGCACGGGGAAGACGGTTTTCTGGACAGGGTGGCCTTCATAGTAGTGAAAACGGCCCTTGAACATGAGGACGTCCCGGTCGGAGAGCTTGCCGAAGAGTAGGGTACCGGCGTGGCCTTCGACAGTTGAAACGGGGAAGCCGTCGATCTCTTCGTAGGGCAGGCTGAGCTCAACGTCCGCGTGCTCGGCGACGGGACCGAGGCCGGAGCCTAAGATGATGGCCACTTCGGGCTGGCGGGGGAGGCGTTCTTTCAGGAAGGCCATGGCCTGCTCTTCCAGAGCGGTGAATTCGTTCTCGTACATGGAGATCTCCTTTCAAAATAAAAAAAGTCCTGTCTAAGTTTAACACTCACACAGGATCTTCTTAATAACTTACGAAAGCGCTTTTAGAACGTGAACTTGTCCTCGAACCAGGCTTCGAGCTCAGCGATGGGCACGCGCACCTGCTCCATGGAGTCGCGCTCACGGATTGTGACGGCGCCGTCCGTTTCGGAATCGAAGTCGTAGGTGACGCAGAAGGGCGTCCCGATCTCGTCCTGGCGGCGATAGCGCTTACCGATGCTCTGGCGGACATCCAGTTCACAGGACCACTTGCGGCTCAGCTTAGTGAAAATCTCTTCGGCCTTGTCGTTGAGTTTCGCAGATAAGGGAAGGACGCCGATTTTGATCGGGGCCAAAGCCGGGTGGAAGCGCATCACCGTACGTGAATCACCGCCCTCCAGTTCTTCCTCATCATAAGCGGCGCTCAGGAAGGCCAGTAACACACGATCCGCTCCGAGCGACGGTTCGACGACATAGGGGATGTATTTCTCGCCGCTTGCCGGGTCGAAATACTGCAGATCCTGCTTCGAATGTGTCATGTGCTGCTTCAGGTCATAATCGGTGCGGTCGGCGATGCCCCAGAGTTCGCCCCAGCCAAAGGGGAATAAGAACTCAATATCGGTTGTGGCCAAAGAATAGAATGAGAGTTCCTTCTCACCATGGTCACGCATCCTCAAAGCTTCTTCGGGAATGCCGAGATTCACCAGCCATTGATAACAGAAATCTTTCCAATACTGGAACCAATCTAGGTCCGTGCCGGGCTCGCAGAAGAATTCAAGCTCCATCTGCTCAAATTCGCGCGTCCGGAAAATAAAGTTGCCGGGGGTGATTTCATTACGGAAGGATTTGCCGATCTGGGCAATCCCGAAAGGAATCTTTTTACGAGCGGTGCGCTGGACATTCGCAAAGTTGACGAAAATTCCTTGCGCGGTTTCCGGACGCAAAAAGATCTCCGATTGACTTTCCTCGGTCACACCGACGAAGGTCTTGAACATGAGATTGAAACGACGCACATCCGTGAAGTCGTGGCTTCCGCAGCCCGGGCAGGGGATATTGTGCTCACGCACATAGGTCACCAGTTCTTCATTGGTGAGGCCATCGAGGACCGGACGGTCCTCTCTTTCGCCTTCAGCGGTGCCGGCTTCGGTCTGCCACCAGCCTTCGATCATCTGGTCGGCCCGAAAGCGCGTCTGGCAGGCACGGCAGTCGATCAGGGGATCGTTGAAGCCGCCGACGTGGCCTGAGGCCACCCAGACTTCCGGGTTCATGAGAATGGCGGAATCGATACCGACGTTGTAAGGGCTTTCCTGTACGAACTTCTGCCACCAGGCGCTCTTGACGTTATTTTTGAGCAGGACACCCAGCGGGCCGTAGTCCCAGGAATTGGCCAGGCCACCGTAGATATCGGAGCCCGGAAAGACGAAGCCCCGGGTTTTGGCCAAGGCAACGAGACGTTCCATCCTGCCTTGTTCCATCATAGGTCTTCGTCCTCTTCCTCTTCTTCTTCATCGATGGAGCTGTCGATCGCTTCGAGATCGATATCGTCCTCGAGGACTTCATCGTCGTCGTCCGCGGATTCGGTCTCCTCGATCTCCTCTTCTTCCTCTTCAGCCTCGACTTCGATCTCTTCTTCTTCCTCTTCCATTTCGTAAGGCATGAAGAAAATCTCGTTCGGATCCATCACACGGATCTTCGAGACAGGGGCCGGTTCGGGTTCCTCAGGGGTCGGCGTGTAATTCATGGTGATGAAGTCATCCTCGTCGTCTTCGCGGGCTGCTTCAGCCATGGCCGCGCTGACTTCAGGACGGAGCGGGACGAAAGGATCGAGATCACCGGGGAGGGTCACGTACTTCTCAGCGGCCAGTTCCTGGCAGGCGAGGGTCACGAGATTCGGGTTTTCCGGCTCGGGTACCATGGGCTCCGCGCCGTCCACCAGCTGACGCGTACGTTTGGCCACGCTGATCGCCAAAGTATAGCGGTTCTCGGTATGGGGTAACAGTTCTTCTATAGTCGGATCTATAAGCATGATTTCCTCCTTCGGGCTCATACAAGTATGCAATTTACAGAACAAAAGACAGGAGCCACCTCCCGTCCGCATAGCGTACCTGTTAGTTTAACGCTTCAGGACCTTTTGTTCAATACCCTTCCGGCGTTCGGCTCTGAGCTTCTCCGCAATGATGATGTGCCGGATTTCCTCAGCGGTTTTCTCCACCGAGCTATTGATGAGGATATAGTCGAAGCGGGGGGCCATCTCGATCTCGTCCACCGCCTTCAGGAGGCGCGAGTCGATCATGTCGCCGGTTTCCGTCCCTCGCCCGACCAGGCGGTTGCGCAGTTCGGAGAGCGTCGGCGGCAAGAGGAAGATTGAGCAGGCGGCTTCGAACTTGTAGAGTATGGCCAAAGACCCGGGCACGGTCACATCCATAACGACATCTTCGCCCCGCCCGAGCTTGATTTCAATCGGTTCACGCGGCGTGCCGTAGTAATTATTCAGGTAAAAATCGTGTTCCAGAATCGCGTTGTTCTCGAGGAGTTCCTCGAATTCTTCAACCGTAACGAAATAGTAATCGACACCGTCGACTTCGCCGGGACGCGGCTTACGGGTTGTGATTGAGACGGAATGGGTCAGGCCGGGCATGCGCTTCTTGAGGGCATCGATCACTGTCCCCTTACCCACCCCCGAGGGGCCTGAAACACACACAAGCATGCCACGGTAGAGATCGATCTCCTCGATCTTGGTCTGTTCTACGTCATTCGCAGGTAAATCGCCTGCCATGCTTGCCCCCTCACTTGTCATTAGGTTTCGTCGGTGTTGGTTTCGGTGGTGTCGCCGGTTTCGCCGGTGTCCGCACCCTCGGCGCTCTGCCAGATTTTCTCCGCATCAATCGCCGAAAGGATCACGTGATCACTGTCCATCACCAGCACGGTCTTCGTCTTGCGACCGGCCGAGCAGTCGATCAGGACGCCGCGGTCGCGCGCTTCCTGAACCATGCGTTTCACGGGTGCCGCATCCGGCTGAACGATCGCCAGGATCCGAGCCGTAGCCACGACATTGCCGAAACCGATTTTGCTAAATTGTACACTATCCGCCACGGTGTCAGTGTCTCCTAATGCCTGGTCGCTTCACGCAGGATATCGGCGCCGATCGCCACAGCGGTGCTGTTCGTGCCCCGAGCATTCTCGATCACAACAGCGATCGCATAAGGGTAATCTGAATCGCTGATATAGCCGACCCAAAGCGCATTCTGATATTGGCCTTCGGCGGTATCGATCTCCACCGTGCCGGACTTGCCGCCGATGGTCAGACCATCAATCCTGGCATTACTCTGAATGGTATAGTCCGAAGCGATGGCGCCGAGCATCATCTGCTGGAGACGTGCGGCGACCTGAGGTGTAAACATCCGCTGGGAAGCACCGATATCGGCCTCTTCCTTGCGATTATTGAGCGGATTCTCAA
The DNA here is from genome assembly GCA_964548975.1 of uncultured Fastidiosipila sp. GTDB lineage: Bacteria > Bacillota > Clostridia > Saccharofermentanales > Fastidiosipilaceae > JAAYZH01. The sequence continues at coordinate 7,890 of CAZJTS010000046.1, read as the reverse complement.
CATATGAGACCACATGGGGTGTCATCAGGTTGCCGCCATTAGCCACAGCCGAGCCGATCAAAGCCATCTCGAGCGGTGTCATCGTCAGTACCAGCTCACCCACCGGCTGACCGGTTCCGAACCAGGACAGCAGTGAGTCATCCTGCCGGGCGGCGTTGTTATTATAAAGCGCGCGACTCACCCGGAGGCGATCCAGACGGTTCAAAGCACCGAGCCCAGCCTTCTCCAGATAATCTGAGAAGTACTGCTGCCCGATCTTGACCGAGACATCTCCGAAAAACACATTACATGACGAAGTGAACGCATAGTTCAGATCCGGTGTCCCGTGCCCAATATCTCTGGCCCCATTATGGAAGTGCGGTTCGCCGGAACAGGTGATCTGGAATGACGGATCAAAAGTGGATGACGAAAGCCACGCCCCGGACGTCAGAATCTTGAACGTTGAACCCGGCGCATAGCGCCCGTTCAAAGCGCGGTTGAAAAGGGCGGAATCAGGAATATCCCGGTAGCTGATCACGTTCTCCATCAGCGTAGCCGGTGTGGACACCATCGAGAGGATCTCACCGGTTTCGTAATTCATCAGCACCGCCGCGCCGGTATGATCTTTAAGCGCGTTATAGGTATATTCGTTCAACATGGCGTTGATCGTCAGGTGCACATCACTCCCCTGAAGCCCGCGGCCGGTCACATCCAGCAGGAACTGCTCAGGGACATTGCGCATGTTGCCCAGGATCTCATCCTGATACAAAGTCTCGATCGTATTGGTCATATTCCGCGTGTAATCACCGACCAGATGCAGCATAGAGCGCTGCAGATCAGGATTATCCGTGTATACCCGATCGCCGTCTTCGGAGCCCGCCAGCACCGTGCCGTCCGCCGAGACGATCTGCCCGGCCAACTGATAGCGTTGGCGCAATGCCGCCTTGTTTTCACCGGCCACCGCCAAAAGCGAGGTCTGACTCTGATATTGTTGATAAACCAGCCCGGCTCCGAGTGCCAGCGACAGCACCAGCAGAACCGCCAGCGCAATTTTCAGATTACGAATCAGCTGTTTCATGCTCTGTTAGCTCCTTCCTCGTGTCGTGAAGCCAGGCCCAGCAAGAGACCGATGATCAGCCATTTGGCCAAAAGCGAGCTTCCGCCCTGCGCAATAAACGGCAAGGTCGCGCCGGTCAGCGGAATCAGGCCGGTCGTCCCACCGATCACCACGAAGGCTTCGATGAAAATCGCTGCCCCCAGCCCCAGCGCCAGTGACGACGTGAAGCCGTCGCGGGCAATGACCGTCGTGCGCAGGCTCCGCAGGAGGATCACCACCAGCAGAATAATCACACAGATTCCGAAAATAATGCCGAACTCCTCGCAGAGGATATCGAAGATCATGTCGGATTTGGCCAAAGGAATACCGCCCGGACTGCCATTACCGAGGCCGCGCCCCAGAATATTGCCGCGCCCGATCGCCTGCAGGCCATACACCACCTGACGATTCTGGTCATTCACTTCTGTCCAGATGGACGTCCAACCCGTGATCCTGTTGCGTACATGCGGGAAAATCGAATACGCCAGCAGACCGATCACGGAAGCGCCGGCGAGAATAAGCAGTGTTTTCAGGTATTCGGAGGTCATCACCACGAAGACCAAGAGCGTGACCGGTAGCAGAATCATGACCGAGCCGAGATCCGGCAGAAGCATCAGGAGCCCGAAAACAACGGCTGCCCAGCCGGCAAAGACCAACTGGATCCGCAGCGGCGGGCGATGCTTGAAGAAACTGGCCAGCACAACGAGATAGGTGATTTTCGAGAATTCAGTCAACTGCAAAGAGAAACTACCCAGATTGATCCAGAGCCCCGCGCCATGGGTTTCGGCACCTCGGCCAAAGATCAGCGTCGCAATAAGCAACAAAGGCGTAATGATCGCGGAAAGCACGGTCAGGACTTCGATTAGGCGGGTGCGGGAGGTAATCAGCGCGATCACCCAGACCAGTGCGAGCCCGATCAATAGGGCGATGACCTGGGTTTTGTAGCCCGAAATCATATTGCGGCTGAGCCGGGCAAGGCGAGCTGCGTCATCATTCTCAAGCGCAGTCCGGAACGCATTCCCTGCGACGAGCGTCAGGCGCCCCTGTATCGCCAGACCGATCACGGTCAGCTGGGCCGCCGCCAGAAAGAGCACCCGATCCGCGTAGCGCAAAAGCTTCGGCAGGACCAGATAATAGACATCAATCAGGAGAAGTGTCCCGACCGTCCACAGCAAAAATTCTTTTCGGTACTCGAGCTCTACCGGCATCATGAACGTCACAATCGCCGTTGCGAGCAGAGAAAATAGATTCATCAAGAGGAATTCGAAATTCGGCGGGCGGGAATTCCGCTCGATCGCCCGGTAAAAAGCGGCATCATCGAAGATCGCCTCTTCATACACTTCCCCACGCTCTCTGGCAATCGTGCGCTCGTCGACGAAAACGAAGGTCGAGGGGCCGAAACTGACCTTATCCTCATTCTTCAACACAGTCGAGAAAGGCACCGCCTGCCCGTTGACCTTCACATCAGAAGCCATTGCCTGGGGTCTGACATACCACTCCCCGTCATGGCGATAGATCACCGCATGGCGGCGTCTCACTTTTTCCGAGTGGATGCGAATATCGTTGGTCGGCCAGCGGCCGATATTGGTCGTGTGATAGAGCGGCAGGCTGAGCATCTGCCCATCCCCCTGATTACTCAGCAAAAAATAGCCCTGCGCAGGACGCAGACTGTGCTTCATCCCCCAGCGCAGCTCGCGGATGCCGGACAGCAGCAAGCGGATGGCCACAACCACAATTACTGCGACGAATATATAACGTATAAGGTAGGAAGCTTCGAAGATATTCATGGCTGTCCGATTTCCCCCACTCCTTGACTCGATAATTTAGGTTACATTATAGCGGTTTCCCCGCCAACTTGAACACTAATTATATCACCCGGGCGCGTTGCGTAAATTCTTCGCTTAATTTCGCAAAAATCCGGCAGCTGAGCAGCCGGACTTTTGCTCTCATTTATTCAGGGTGTGGCCTTACGCGTCCGGCCTAATCGCATGGAAGCGATCCGAAGCCTCCCGGCTCAGTCGGGTAATCTCGTCCCAATTGCCTTCACTGATCAGCGACGCCGGGCACATCCAGCTCCCGCCGACGAAAGCAATCTTCTTGAAGGAAAGATAATCCTCCAGATTATCGAGGTTCACACCACCGGTCGGGCAGAACTCCACCTCAGTAAACGGCGCCGCCAAAGACTTGATCGTCTTCAGCCCCCCATAGTTCCCGGCCGGGAAAAACTTCACCAGATTGATGCCAAACTTACCCGCCTGAATAATCTCCGTCGGCGTCACAGCTCCGGGCAACATGGTCACTTCCAGTCGCTGAGCCACCTCGATCACATCGGGATCAAGGCCGGGCGACACGAGGAATTTCGCTCCGTTCACCGCAGCTTCCTCCGCCTGCTGAACCGTCAGCACAGTGCCCGCGCCAACCAGCATCTCCGGCACCTCATCCGCAATCAGCTTGATCGCTTCAGCCGCCGCAGCCGTCCGGAAGGTCACCTCCGCACAAGTGATGCCACCCGCCAGCAGGGCTTTGGCCAAAGGCACTGCCTCCTCCGGCTTATTCACAACAACAACGGGAACAATTCCGCTCTTCCTCAACTGATCTACAACACTCATGGCTTAGTCCTTTCTTCTCTGGGGTTATATATGCTTATCATAACACTTGCGAATTTCTGTGGCCCCATTTTCAACTTATGCGACGTCGTGTGCGCAGAAGTTGAAATCGAGACCACAATAGTGGGGGGCTCAACTCCCCTGATATGTCCTAGCCAGCTCGGCTTGAGGGTTAAGCAGCATGGCCTGGGCTTTGGCCGTATCTCTAAGCCATTCATTCACTTGGTCTCTGGCCAAAGTCTGGGGCATGCGATCATGAATATCCGTCATGAACGCGCCGGCTTCCCGGGTAATTATCACGAAACAGAGCCCGGAGTCGCTTGGGAGCGCCAAGCCGGCCAGATACAGCCGGGGGCTGTCCGGATCATAAAAGAAGTATTTTTGGCCACGCTGGCTTTTGCCATCCACGTGATTCCATTCGTAATAACCTGAGGTCGGGATCATGCAGCGACTGTTTTGGAAAGCATTGCGGAAGGTAGGTTTCTCCTGAACCGTTTCTGAGCGGGCATGAAGCAAATTACCGCCTCGCCCCCACTCAATCGCTTTGCCCCAACGCGAAAGCGCCAGTGTGTTATCCGCGAGGAGAATCGGCGCATCCGCACTCGGATAGATCTCGCCTCCGCCGAACCCAAAAACCGGGGATTCCGGATCATTCAGCATGACGCCATATTCGTCTGTATCAAAAAAGTATCTGCCGCACATCCTGTTCCCACCTCCTTCGGGTAAGTCCAGTATAACAAGCTCAAGCGGGATCGTCTGAGCGATATAGTAGGGTTGGGGCGGTACTGAAATCAGCGTTCTGAAGTCTTTTTAGGGTGCAATTAAGGAAATTACAAACGCGTTTGCACCCTAATCAGCAATTTTAGGGTACAATCTTGATAGAGAACCGAATAAATGCACCCTAAGGAATAGCTATGGCACAGCTCCAAGATATTCAAGAATTACTGAAAGAGAGAGCGGACCTTCTCACAAGAATTCAGCACATTTCTGTTGATGGAAGTCTGGAAATCAAAGAACTGAATGATGAGCAGTATATGTATGTGCGCAAACGTGTGGATGGAAGAAATACCTCGACCTATGTGGGGAAGTACTCCGAAGCTTTATTTGCGAATCTACAAAATCAGTTAATTGAACTTCGCCAAATTCGCAAACAGCTCAGGGCAGTCGAGAAGCAATTGGCGAAACTGAGGTACGAGGAGAAAGAGATTTCGTCACGTGTTCTTCTGAACATCGATTTTGCCCGCGCCAACGTGAAGGTCCTAATTTATGATCAAGCTGTTCTGGAGGGTATTTCGACAACATTTCCGCAGACTGAAGAAATACTTGAAAATGGTACAGTGATCGGTGTGACAGCTTCTGACGTTCAGAAAATTCTGAATTTGAAGCGTGCTTGGGAGTTCATTTTGGACAAAGCCGTCCTTAGCTCCCCATCCGATTTTGCCATGCTGTCTTATATCGCAGGGATTGTCAATGAAGGGTTCTATCAATTCGGAGGAAAAATCCGTGGCGTGCCTGTAAGGATCGGTGGTACTCGTTATGTACCACCAATTCCCTTGGAGCAGAAGGTGACCGAAGACATCCAAGCTATCCTCAAGAAGAGAATGAAACCGATTGAGAAGGCGATTGCTTTGGCCTTGTATTGCATGAAAAATCAGTTATTCATCGATGGAAACAAAAGAGCGGGTATTATTTGGGCCAACCATTTCCTTATTAGCCAGGGCGAGGGGTTACTCGTTGTACCGGAAGCTGATGTGCCAGAGTTTAAGCAAGAACTCCTAGCATATTATGAAGGTGCTGACAGTAAGAAGATTGGCGATTTCTTGAAGTCAAAATGTTGGATGGAGTTTTAACATGGTCGACGGGCGTTTATTTCAAGTGCAACTTGAAAAATACGCCCTGAATTTTTAAGCGAATGTCGCAAGTAATGATTTGCCGCCTTCGCCATGGGAGTGGATGGATTGAGTGTACTAACTCTAACTGTCCGGGCTCATGTAACGCGGGCGTTTGCCAAAGCCCGAATCCGGTGCTAAAATTATCCGATCTATGGAAAAACTGAAGTACACTTGTACCGCATTTCAACCAAATCTACCCTGCGGGCAAGAGAAAAGGAATAACTTTCTATGAGCTCATCCGATCCGGAATCCCAGTCGCACAACGTGCGAAAAATCAAACATTTAATCAAAAAAATCACTCTACGCAAAAGCTTTCTGAACTTGACCATAGCCGTTTTGGGCTTAGTCTTCGTTTTCAATGGGCTTCCTCAGCTGCAGACCGCAGATCGCGAGGTCACCATCGAAACGAGCATGGAAGCACCCGAAACCAGCGCATCTACTCCGGCCCCAACTGAAGCGGATATGCTGGAGGACTTGGCATCAGGCTTTGATAACAGTCTCAATCGAAGTGGGGACGGCCCCGAAGTAAGTCGCTCAGCCACAACTAAAGAAACTCGCGTGCCGAAGCTGCAACTTCTCGAAAGATCATTTATCTCTTCTGCCCCGAACGACTCGAGTACGACAGTCCCCGAAACGACGGCTACCGAAACCACAGTCCCGGCGACCTCGACTACTGTGCCTGTAACTACATCGACCGCTGCCCCGACAACTACAACCGCGGCCCCCGTCACCTCTCCTCCGACAACAACTCAGGCAAGAGCGACGGCAGCACCTGTCACAAGCACGACTCGAGCTACAACCCCTGTGCCTACAGTGACACCAACGACCACCGTGGCACCAACGACCACTACAACGCCCGCGCCCACTACTACAACAGTGGCTCCGACGACTACAGTTGCCCCTACTACAACCACGAGCGCCGCAGCGACAACGACTACAACCACAACCACCTCCGCCCCGACAACCACTGTAGCGCCTACAACCACCGCGGCTCCCACGGCTACTCCCGCGCCGACCACTACCGCAGCACCCACAACTACCCCCGCCCCCACAACTGCTGCGCCCACACCTGTTCCCACACCGCACCCCACACAACCGTCGATTTCTCATCCCAATGGCTCACCTGCGTACACCTATACTTTGAGGCAGCTTCGTTACCACGGCGTCATTCGCTGGAGAGGCTATAAGTTCACTTACTATTCGCAGGCCGTGCTCCCGGGTGGCGGACTTCGCATCCCCGGCAGACATGTCAACGCCGGCGGTTATGTGGCTGATAAAGACGGTTTTATTGTCCTCGCCAACAATGCTCCCAAAGGCACAATCATCCCGACACCTTTCGGTTATTGGGGCAAAGTGTATGACCGTGGCACTTACGGAAATCACTACGACGTCTACACAAGGTAGTTTTAAGGTCGCATAACATTTCTGTTAAGCTTCTATGACTTTGTGGACATTTCCTGTCAGCGTGATATACTCTCCTATATTTCTCGAAACACCGCTTCTGTATTGAGCTATGGGTGGCCAGTAAGCGGTAGAGAACAGAAGAAATTCACAGATCGCCGTTTGGCACTTTTTACTGTGAAATATTTTGAAAAACCTTTGGACTCGAAGTCCAAACCCAGCACTTGCCCGAGCCATTTTTCGCAAGTGAGAAGCAAGAGGATTTAGTTTTTATGTCACAAAAAGAACCCCGAAACGAGAGGGCGGATTTTCGCTCTGTTTTCACTACGCACAAACGTACATTTAGTAAAGTAATTGCCGGTGCATTGGCACTCACCATCTTTTTGGCCGCATCACCTTACCTCGATATCAGTGAGCGTAATTTGGCCAAAGAAGAGCCAACCGAATCAACAACGTCATCAGTAACAGTTGGAACTACCGTTGCCAACGATTCAACCGAATACAATATCCAGGATGATCTGGCGGCTCGCATGGCCGATGTATTGAACCGTAGCGGCGATCTTGTCGCAGACACGAGCACAAGCACATCAGCCCGTGAGACCAGGCAAGCTAAGGTAGATGCCTTCCTCGCCCAATTACCAACCGTTACTCAACCGACCACCAGCACCGAAGCAACAACAGTTGCAACGACAGCTGCCCCGACGACAACCGTTGCACCTGCAACAACTGTACCAACCACGACAACGGCGGCACCAACGACCACTGTTGCACCCACTACAACCGTAGCGCCAACAACAACCGTTGCACCGACCACCACAGTTGCTCCGACTACAACGGCAGCTCCAACCACCACAGCTGCCCCAACCACAACACCAGCGCCGACTACCACAGCGGCACCCACAACTACACCGGCCCC
>CAZJTS010000045.1:0-12771 GCA_964548975.1 uncultured Fastidiosipila sp. | reverse complement strand
GACATGCAAAGCCTGTGGTAACCCTGAATGCAGTACGAATAAGAAGGCGAAGCCCAAAAAAGCCGTTACGAAGAAGACGACTAGCGCCAAAACGGCTAAGGAGGGCTAGGTGCCTAAACCGATCCGAATTATTGGAGCCGGACTTGCAGGTTCAGAAGCAGCCTTGACCCTCGCCTCATTGGGTGAGGAGGTGCTCCTGATCGACATGAAGCCCGGCAGGCTGACCCCGGGGGATTCCGAGGCCGGGTTTGCTGAGCTTGTTTGCTCCAACTCCTTGAAGAGCAAAAATGTACACACCGCACCCGGCATGCAAAAGGCTGAGCTTCAGCGTTTGGGCTCGCACCTGATCGATATCGCTTACCGTAATGAAGTTCCGGCCGGCCAGGCTTTGGCCGTGGATAGAGACCGTTTCAGTGCAGAAGTGAGCCAAAAGCTAAGAGAGAACCCGCTGATCACGATTCGGGAAGAAGAAATCCTGGAACTACCCGATGATGACCTCCTGACCATTATTGCGACAGGCCCTTTAACCGGCGGATCTCTTTTTGAGGCGATTGCCAATCGCCTCAGCGGAAAGACCCTCCACTTCTACGATGCGGCCGCACCCATCGTCAGTGGCGACAGCATCGACATGTCCATTGCTTTCCGGCAGTCGCGTTACGATAAAGGGACAGCGGACTATATCAACTGCCCTTTCACCAAAGAAGAGTATGAACAATTCTTCGAAGCACTCATATCCGCAGAGTTGGCTGAAGTGGAAGGCTTCGACAAGGAAATCCTCTTCGAAGGCTGCATGCCGATTGAAAGCATGGCCAAAAGAGGCACAGATACAATACGTTTCGGCCCCTTAAAACCCGTCGGCCTGACCTCGCCTCACAGCGGCGTTAAACCCTATGCGGTAGTTCAGCTGCGCCAGGAAGACAGTTATCAATCGATGTATAATCTCGTAGGTTTCCAGACACGCCTGAAGTTCGACGAGCAACGGCGCGTGTTTCGCATGATCCCCGGTTTGGCCAAAGCCGAGTTCCTCCGTTATGGCGTCATGCACCGGAACTCCTACATCGCTTCCTCGGGCGAGCTCTCACCTGCCTTCCAGTTGAAGTCGGATCCCCGATATTTTTTCGCCGGACAGATTACCGGGCTCGAAGGTTATGTCTCGGCGATCGCCTCCGGGCTTTTGGCCGGTTACAATGCGGCATTGGTGAATAGAGGAGAGGACGCAAACTTTATACTGCCTGAGGTGTGTATCAACGGGCAGCTCGCGCGCTATGTCAGTGAAGGCGACAGTAGAGATTATCAGCCCATGAATGCGAATATGGGTTTATTGCCGGCCTTGGCAGAACGAATCAAAAACAAACAGGAACGAGGCAGCAAACTGGCCGAACGGTCGCTGGCGGCTTTGGAATTGTTTCTCAAGGAACGAAACTAGCGGTATAATGTACGCATTCGTGAAAATGACTCTGTGATGAGAGAGGATACAAATGGCTGGATTTTTTGGATTATTTAATTATGCGAAGGAAGGTCCCGGTGTTGAGCCGGACGAGCCTGAGAAGGGGCCGGTAGCTGAGTTTTTCTCTATACTCGGCTCAAAATTCTGGAAGCTGATTATCGTTAACTTAATGATGATTCTCTTTAATATCGTGGGACTCGCCGCGGCATTCTTTTTCTCCGGCTGGGTTGTTCAGCTTTTCCTGCCCGGCTTTACGTTTAATAGAATGCTGAGTTTCGTTGAAGTGCTCGGCATCGAATTCGCTGAGGGCGTCACTGCTGCAGATTATGCATCCCATCTTTTCACAGGGAATTCACTGACATTTCTCTTTACCTTCGTCGGGTTTCAGTACTTTGTCCTGGGGCCTGTCTATGCGGGCATCACCCTGATCCTGCGTAATTTCAGCCGCCGGACTCCTGTGTTCATGTGGATGGATTTCAAGGAGACTGCGCTCAAGAACTGGAAGCAAAGCCTGATTCACTCAGTGATCAGCACACTTTTGCTTGTCCTGCTGGGCATTGCCTTTTACTTCTACGGTTCCGCTTTCGGCGGCACCATACTACCGATGGTCTTGAGGATTTTCCTGATCATGGTCCTGATCATCTATACGATGATGCAGTTTTACATCTATCAGCTGATTATCACCTTTGATCTCAGTCTCAAAGATATTTATAAGAATGCTCTCCTCTTTACCTTCCTTCGCCTGCCCAGCAATTTTGGCGTGTTCCTGCTCTGCCTCATCTTTTTGCTCGTCATTCCTTTCCTGATTATTTGGACGGTGCCGAATGCAATATCACTGATGATTATCTTCCTGCTTTATACCTTGCTCTTCTTGAGTTTCACACTTTTCCTGATCAATTTTCAGGCGAATCGCGGCATCTATAAGTACATGATTAAACCCATCGAAGAAAAAGAAGCCCAAGAAGAGAGTGTGAGATACAGCTCTTCGGCTCCGGAAATTCCCGAAGAAGTGGAAGAAGAAGAGGAGTCAGAAGAAGAAGGTGGTGAAATACCCACCGGCGCGCCCGCTTAAGCGAGTAAGTCCGCCATGCTATAAAGACCTGGCGGTTTATCCTTCATAAAGGCAGCCGCGCGCAAAGCACCGGCGGCGAATACCCGGCGGCTCTCGGCATGATGAGCCAACGTAATAGTTTCCGCTTCACCGGCAAATAAAACATCGTGATCTCCGGGAATACTGCCGCCTCGTACGGCTGAGATCCCGATTTCATGGGGCTGTCTTGCCCGATAGGTTTGACTACGATCAGTGATGTAAGTATGGGGTGTATCTGAATTCTTTTGGATTGCATCCGCTAAGAGGTAAGCCGTGCCGGAAGGCGCATCTTGCTTAGCGCGGTGATGCTTCTCAATGATTTCGATATCATAACCGGGACCGAGCAGGCGATTTGCCTCGGTGATCAGCTGACTGAGGACATAGATTCCGACAGACATGTTGGCGGAGCGAAAGATCGGCATGGTTGCTGATCTTTGCCGGATCGCTGTCTCCTGTTCGGGGGACAGCCCGGTGGTGCAGAGCACGGCGGGTTTCTTGACCGTGTCCATGTAGCTCCCCAGCTCATCCTGGAGAGCGGGGCTGCTGAAGTCGATCAGGACGTCGTAATCGCAGGTAATCTCCGCGAAACTCTTGAACAAGGGAATCGAGGCATCCCCGCGGTCCAGCCCACCCACAACAGTTATGTCTTTGTAAGATTCTGCCAACGCTAAGATTTCCCTGCCCATTCTGCCGTTAGCACCTACCAGAAAAATCTTGGTCATCATTGAGCTCCGATCTCCAGACCATAGGCGATGAGTGCCTGCTTCAGTCGCTGCAGATTTGCTTCGCCCATCTCTACGAGCGGCATACGGCAGGGACCCGCGCTTTGGCCGACTAATGTCAAAGCAGCTTTGATGGGTATGGGGTTAACTTCCGAGAAGAGTTCTTCGAGCAGATTTGCCAGGCCGACCTGAAGGGTTTGGGCCTGCTCGATCTGACCTTCGAACCAGGCGTGGGTCATATCACGCATGACTTCAGGGAGGAGGTTTCCGGCGACAGAGATTACGCCTTCGCCACCCATAGAGAGCATGGGAACGACGAGGAGGTCCTCGCCGGAGTAGTGGGTGTAGGCGTTGCCGCACAGTTGCCTGGTTTTGGCGACCTGATGGAGATTACATTCTTTGATGGCGACGATGTTCTCGACTTTGGCCAAAGCATAGTATGTCTCAGGCGTAATATTGAGATTGGTCCGCGAGGGGACATTATAGAGAATGACCGGGAGGTCAGACGCCTGGGCGGTCATCTCAAAGTGTTTGATGAGGCCCTGTTGGGTGGTTTTGTTGTAATAAGGCGTGACGTTCAGGAGGGCGTCGGCACCTGCGGCGGTTACACCCTGGGCGAGGGCTACACCGTGTTTCGTGTCATTGGAGCCCATCCCGGCAATAATCGGGACGCGCCCTGAGGCAGCTTGGACTGCGGTTCTGACCACAGCAACATGCTCGGCGTCGGGCAGGGCAGAGGCTTCACCGGTAGTGCCGCAGATGACCAAGGCATCGACGCCCGCTTCGATCTGGCTGTCGACCAGCTCCTCGAGCCTCGAGAAGTCGACTTCCCCGTCTGCTTGAAATGGGGTAACTAATGCGGTAGCACTTCCTCTAAAGACTGCTTGTTGATTCATAGGGTCCTCCTCCGACTGATCTTCGCCAGTAAGTAGAGTCTAAAGATGTTGCCAGTTGAGGTCAATTCGCTATAATACTTTGGATATGAAAAAGTCAGATTTCTACTATGAATTACCCGAATCCTTGATTGCCCAGCACCCTTTGGCGCAGCGAGATGAATCAAGGCTCCTCTACCTGAACGGGCGTGATGGTCGGACCGAGGAATATGTCTTCCACGATCTGAAGCAGCTGCTCCGTAAAGGTGACTGTCTCGTGATGAATGACACACGAGTGATCCCTGCCCGCTTGATCGGGAGTAAGGACGGGATGACGCAGCCTGTGGAGTTTCTCTTACTCAAGCGCCTGACCGCGGATGAGTGGGAAGTCATCGTCCATCCGGGGCGTCGATTGAGACCTGGCGCCCACGTGGAATTCGCTGCCGGTGTGCTGGAAGCGGATGTCTTGGAGATTTTGCCCGGCGGCAACCGGCGAGTGCGTTTCATTTTTCAGGGGATCTGGGAAGAAGTATTGGAATCTGTCGGGCAGATGCCTTTACCGCCTTACATTCATGCTCAGCTGGATGATCCGGAGCGTTATCAGACGGTGTATGCGGTACATAGCGGTTCAGCGGCTGCCCCCACGGCCGGACTCCATTTCACAGAAAGCCTTCTTGCTGAACTCGAAGCGATGGGTGTCAGTATCGCCTACGTGACTTTACATATTGGCCTGGGCACATTTCGTCCTGTTAAGGCGGAGAATATCCTGGATCACACGATGCATAGTGAGACCTACATTCTGCAGGAAGCCGCCTGTGACACGATCAATACCTGCAGAGGCCAGGGAGGCAGAATCATCTCGGTGGGTACTACCAGTTGCCGCGTGTTGGAGAGTGCCGCGATTCAGGACGGCGTACTCGTACCCGGGAGTGGTGACACCTCGATATTCATTTACCCGGGCTACCGGTTCAGGGTGATAGACTGCCTGATTACGAACTTCCATCTGCCGGAATCGACTTTACTTATGCTGGTCTCGGCTTTGGCCGGTAGAGAACATATCTTAAAGGCTTATCGTTACGCAGTTCAGGAGAAGTTTCGTTTCTTCAGTTTCGGAGATGCGATGTTTATCGAAGGTGACAAAGCCGTGAAAGGCGAGGGAAGAGATCATGAATCAGTCAAATAATCAGCCGGTATGGCATGAAATAGTCCATGTGGATAGCCGAACCGGTGCCAGAGCAGGTATTCTCCATACGCCTCACGGGAGTTTCGAGACCCCGATGTTCATGCCGGTCGGCACGCAAGCAACGGTCAAAGGCATGTCGCCGAGAGAACTCGAGGAAATGGGATCCGGGGTCATCCTCTCCAATACCTATCATCTGTGGATGCGGCCTGGATCTGAGATTGTGCGCGAGGCGGGTGGCCTCCATAAGTTTATGAATTGGCCAAAAGGGATCCTGACGGACTCCGGGGGTTTCCAGGTTTTCAGCCTGGCGAACCCCAAAGACATTGTGGAAGAAGGGGTGCACTTTCGTTCACATATCGATGGCTCCAAGCAGTTTCTGACTCCGGAAAAATCGATGCAGATCCAAGAAGACTTGGGGGCGGATATCATCATGGCATTCGACGAATGTATCCCTTATCCGGCGGACAAATCTTATGCTAAACGATCGTCAGATCGTACGGTACGCTGGCTCGAACGCTGCATAGCCTCGCGCACCACCGAGGCGACTCAAGCGCTCTTCGGTATCGTGCAAGGGGGGATGTACCCCGACTTACGTAGGCAGAGCATCAAAGACATTACCGCATTCGACCTGCCGGGTTACGGTATCGGGGGACTTAGTGTCGGAGAACCCGCTGAGAATTTCTACAAGATGGTTGAAGAGACAGTGCCTTACATGCCGGCGGAAAAACCACGTTATCTGATGGGCGTGGGAACTCCGGATTACATGCTCGAAGCGGTCCGTTTCGGTGTGGATATGTTCGATTGCGTTATGCCGACCCGCATCGGCCGTAACGGCAGTGCGCTCACGCGCTTTGGCCGGCTCATCGTCCGAGATCTGGCCTCGGCGAGGAACTTCCAACCGATTGATGAGGCTTGTGGCTGCTATACCTGCCAAAATTTTACTCGTGCGTATATCAGGCATCTGCTGAAGGCGGATGAGATGTTCGGACTCAGACTGACGTCTTACCATAACCTCTATTTCCTGGTCCAATTGATGAAAGAAGCTCGTACGGCTATCCTGGAAGACCGCTATCAGGATTTCGCGGATAGTTTTATGGCGGATTGGGGAGACGGTAAGCATCCGAAAGCCGTGAATAGTTAAATTCCTACAAATAAACTGGACTTTTCTAGTAAAAATTTCTAACGTATTGACAAGATAACGCTAGAGGTTTATCGTGTAAGTGAACTAGTTGTGAACAACGGAAACCCAAACGAACGTGAGGAGCAATACTATGAGTACAAGTCTATTGATCATTTTGGCTGTCTTGACTTTGGTTCTGAAAATAGTCATCACCTACATGAATAGAACAGGGAAAGAGCGCCCGGTTCTCACAAAAATCTTCAGTGGCACCTTGTTTCTAATATGGTTCATCTATGTGTTCACCAATTTCGAAAAAGTTGGAATCTGGTATGCGCTCCTAGGGATTGGGATAATCGCTGTTATTGAGTTTGTTTACTCATTAGCGAATGAGAATGTCTATATCGGCTTCTTGAATCGATTTAGAGCCCGCTGATATTCTGAAGATATCATTTACATTTCACTAAGCCGAGGAACACGTTTTCTTGGCTTATTACTTTATTACGGCGTCTCCGGTGACGGGTCTCTTGTTCCATAAATATAATCGTGCTAGAATCTACAGGAATTTAGGCAGTAGTCTGCGTACGAAGGAGTTTTCTAAATGTTTAACACTATTTTCGCATTAACGGAAGTAACCACCACGGTGCCGTTGTCCGGCTCTCAGCAAGTGATGAGTTTACTTTTCTCATTCGGTATTCCGATAGCGATGTTGGTCGGTCTCTATTTTCTGATGATCCGTCCTCAGAAGAAGGAGCAGAAAAAGCGTAAAGCTCAGCGTGAATCACTCGCCGTAGGTGATAACATTGTGACCATCGGTGGTATCGTCGGACGCGTTGTTAATATTAAAGAGAATGAAATTACAATTTCCAGCTCTGTTGCCAAAACCATGATGACTTTCCGTAAGGAAGCGATTGATCAGGTGATCAAACCGATCTCGGATGACGTATAAATTTCGTCTGGAGACCGTGGTCAAAGTCAAGTGAATTAAGTATAATACGAGTCAGGTCAGTCGGCCGGTGCCGGCTTAGGGAGAGGGTACAAGATGAAACATTTAACGATTGTATATGAACCACAGAAAGTTTATTCAGTTTCGGGCAAAGCATGCGGGGAGTGCCAGACATCCTGCCAATCCGCTTGCAAGACAAGCTGCACTGTTGCCAATCAGAAATGCGAAAAGCTTAAGAAGTAATTTCACGAATTCTGATCATAGCCCCGAACAAGCATGGCTTTCGATCTGTCGAAAGACGTGCTTTTTATCTGTAAGCAAGGAGAACGCATTTGCTGCATACTTTTACAATTAATGGAGACTACTTAGCCTTTGATTCGGAGAATCAGGCATTGCTGGCACTATCTGAACCTTTTTGGAATCTGCTGAAGTGCTATGACCCGCTGACGGGCGAAGCACCGTCAGAGTTGGTTTTGGCCGAATGGCGTCAGATGTATCCGGAAGAGCAATCAGATCTGGAAGAGGTAATGCTGGAAATAGGGGAGTTGCGCGACAGCGGTAAGCTCTTCGGCCAAGCCACAGAGGTGAGACTGGACCAACTTTATCCTGAGAAACCGCTGATCAAGTCTATGTGTCTTCATATCTGCCACGACTGTAACCTGCGCTGTCGGTACTGCTTCGCAGGTCAGGGTGATTACAATTCCGGCATGCGCGACATGATGTCTCTGGAGGTCGGGCAGAAGGCAATCGACTTCCTTATTGAAGCATCGGGTCATCGGCACAATCTGGATATCGACTTCTTCGGCGGTGAACCGCTACTCAACTGGGCGGTAGTCACTGAGCTGGTGGACTACTGCGAGCAACGAGCCCAAGAGAGCGGCAAAGACCTCCGGCTGACTATGACGACTAATGGTCTTCTCCTGGATAAGGAGAAGCGTGATTACATTAATGAGCATTTCAAGAACGTCGTCTTAAGTATCGACGGGCGACCGGATGTCCATAACTATATGCGTCCCAGCCCTAACGGGAAAGCTTCCTTCGAGCCGATTATCAAGAACATCAAGGCGATGGTCGAGGAGCGAGGGGACGACAAGGAATTCTATGTGCGCGGCACATTCACCCATTTTAATACCGACTTTGCAGAGGATATACGTTACCTGGCTGAACAGGATCTGAAACAGATCTCAATGGAACCCGTGGTCGCAGCACCGGAAGACCCTTATGCATTGACCGCTGAAGATATAGAAGCAGTTTTAGAAGAGTACGAGAAGCTGGCTCTGGTCTATGCAGACGAGAAGGACGGTTCACACCCCTATCGTTTCTTCCACTTCAATCTCGATCTGGAAGAAGGGCCCTGTGCCTATAAGCGCCTGAAGGGCTGCGGGGTGGGCAGCGAATACATTGCCGTCACACCGCAAGGGGACATCTATCCCTGCCATCAGTTCGTAGGCAAAGAAGAGTTCCTCATGGGGAATGTCCTGAAAGATGGTCCGGATCAGCTGTCGGAGGAAGTCAAAGAACTCTTCTCCCAGCATCTGGTTCCGGATAGAACCCCATGCGATCGCTGCTGGGCAAGATACTTCTGTGCCGGCGGTTGTATCGCCAACCATTACAATGCCAGCGGATCGCTGGATGGTATATATGAAGAAGGCTGCAGACTTCAGAAGAAACGTCTGGAAGCGGCCCTCTGGGTGAAGTACAGAGAACGTGTCGACAATCGGGTGGAAACGCATTGAATTGTAAACAAATTGCAAACAGTGTGAAATTTTAAAGGGATTTTCCATTCTTCGACGTATCTATCTTATGTAGGAGAAAAAATGGCAAAAAGAATTCCTGAAACCGTAATTGAAGAAATCAAACAGAAAAGCGACATCGTCGATGTTGTGTCTCAGTATGTAAATCTTTCCAAAAAATCTGCTCAGAATCTTTTTGGCCTCTGTCCCTTCCATGATGAGAAGACGCCTTCCTTCAGCGTTTCTCCGCACAAACAGATCTTTTACTGTTTCGGCTGTAGCAAGGGCGGGGATGCGATTAACTTCATCATGGGCGTGGAGCACATGAGTTATCCGGAGGCGATTCGTTTCCTGGGTGAACGTGTCGGAGTGGAAGTCCCGGACTGGCAGGATAACGACGACAAGTATCGGGAAACCAAAGAGCGCCGGGAAAGACTTTATCAGCTAAATACGGAAGCGGCCCGTTACTTCTACCATGCCTTGAGAAATCCCGAAGGGCTGCCTGCCCAGAATTATTTGAAATCCCGCGGTCTGAGCCCGCAAACGGTCACCAGTTTCGGCCTGGGCTTCGCACCCGATCGTTGGCAGGGCCTGCTGGATCATGTGCGAAACAAGGGCTACACCGAACAGGAGATCGCAGACTCCGGGCTTTTCAAGCAAAACCGGCAAGGCGGTCTCTACGATCTCTTCCGCAATCGTCTCATCTTTCCGATCATTGATGTCATGGGCAGGATCATCGCTTTCGGCGGTCGTGTCCTGGATGATTCAATGCCTAAGTACCTGAATTCACCGGAGAATTTGCTCTACACCAAGGGGCGCCATCTCTATGGCCTGAATTTGGCCAAAAAAACAAAGAGCGATCGGCTGGTGATTGTCGAAGGTTACATGGACGCGATTGCGCTCCATCAGGCGGGATTCGACCAGGCCGTTGCCTCGCTTGGCACGGCACTGACAGCCCAGCAGGCGGCGCTTCTCCGGAAGTACAGCGAGGATATCGTGCTAGGCTATGACATGGATACGGCCGGGCGGCTGGCCACGTTGCGTAACATCGATATGTTGGAAGAGAAAGGGGCGAAGCCCTATGTTCTGCTCCTGCCGGATGCGAAAGACCCGGACGATTATCTGAGGAAACATTCGCCACAGGAATTCAGCGCCTTGCTTCAGGAAGCAGCGCAGGGACTGGAGTATAAGTTCATGTATGCCAGAACCACGTCGCTCAGAGACGGCAGGTTGGACAAGGTACGCTATCAGGAACAGGCCTCGGACCTACTCCTGGCGATTAAGAATCCGGTGATCCGAGAGCTTTATATCCCCCGCGTGGCCAGAGAACTCGATGTTCCGGAGGACAGCGTCCAGTTACTCTTACAGATGCGGATGCAAGACCAGAAGCAGGGCACCACGAGAAAAACCTTCCTGCCCCTCCAAGAGAATTTCCAAGCGAGCAGCGAAACAGCTCCCGGTGACTCATCAAGCAACCCAAAAAGCCAGAACCAATTGTGGCTCAGCCCGGAGGAAGCCTCGTTTCTGGTTCGTTTAGCCAGACGCGCTGAGACTTTCGCAGCACTCGATAGACCTGTGGAGGCCAAGTGGTTTCGTAGGTCCAGGGTCAGGCCTTTCGTGGAGGCGGTTTTGGCCAAAGCCCGGGAAGGGGAGCTAAGTGAGACCCTGCTGCTCGGCATGGTCAACGATCACGATGAGGAATTGACCGAGGGGCTTACATCTCAGCTGGGCGGACTGCTCATCAAGGACCTGCCGCCCGAAACCGAGGAGCAGACCCGTGATATTATGCTGAGGCAGATTCTGGGCATCAAGCTGAACTATTACTCGGCGCTGAGTGATGCGATTACGAAGCGCTTGGATTCCGGCGTTGAAGAGAATCGTGAGGAATGGCGTGAGAAGTTCCAGCGTGTACGGGACGCGAAAACGAAACTACAACAAGAGTTGAAACAAGTCGAAAGCGAGTATATTTTCGGCAAAGATACAGACGAATAAATATCAAAACATATAAGCAGTTTAAAGGAGACTTATGGCATCAGGAATACTAACCCGCTTACAAAAAGAAGCATCGGCGAACAACAACCAACTGTCCTACCGGGACGTGATGGATCTGTTGGAGAAGTACGACGTGGATCTGGAGCAGCTCGACGGCCTACTGGACCAGCTCGAATCTTCCGGCATCAAAATCATGACCGAGTCATCTTCGGAAGAAGACTCCGATTCGGATGACGACAGCAAAGCCAAGGTTGATCAGGTGACCGTGGACGACCCCGTCCGCATGTACCTCAAGGAAATCGGTAAAGTCGATCTCCTTACAGCGCAAGAAGAGAAGGATCTCGCGCGGCGCATGGAAGACGGCGATGAAGCGGCCAGAGATCATCTGGCGGAAGCAAACCTCCGTCTGGTCGTCTCCCTCGCCAAGCGCTACACGGGTAGAGGCCTGTCATTCCTGGATTTGATTCAGGAAGGTAATCTCGGCCTACTGAAAGCCGTTGAGAAGTTTGACTACACAAAAGGCTTCAAATTCTCGACATATGCAACCTGGTGGATCAGGCAGGCGATCACCCGCGCGATCGCGGACCAGGCCAGAACGATCCGCATTCCGGTGCACATGGTTGAAACGATCAATAAACTGATTCGCTTCCAGCGCCAGCTCATTCAGGAGCTCGGACGTGAGCCTGAAGTGGAAGAGCTGGCTGCGGAAATGGACATGACCGTCGAGAAGGTCCGCGAGATCATGAAGATTTCTCAGGTGCCCGTGTCTCTGGAAAAGCCGATTGGTGAAGAGGAAGACAGCCATCTGGGTGACTTCATTCCTGATGAAGATATTCCATCTCCGGAACAGCAGGCGGCATTCACGCTACTCAAAGAACAGCTGAACGAAATTCTCGCAACCTTGACGCAAAGAGAGGAAAAGGTCCTCAGATTACGTTTCGGTCTGGACGACGGTCGCCCGCGTACTTTGGAAGAAGTCGGCAAAGAGTTCGGTGTGACACGTGAGCGTATTCGCCAGATCGAAGCCAAGGCCTTACGTAAACTCCGTCATCCGAGCCGCAGCAAACGCTTGAAAGATTATCTCGATTAATGTTATCGCCCAGGCTCGAGACCATTCTGGAACTCATTCCGGAAGAGACCACGCGTTTACTGGATGTCGGCTGTGACCACGGCTATCTCTCTCTGGCCTATCTGAGAGAGCATCCGGCCGGGCAGGCGGTGCTGAGCGATAAGCGAGAAGGGCCGTTGTCACGGGCGAGAGAGAACCTGGCCGCCTATGCCCGTGCGGGTAGAGCAAGTTTCGTAATGGCCGACGGTTTGTCTGAATGGCAACCTGAAGACGGCGATACGATCGTCATTGCCGGCATGGGCGGGGGAGAGATCCAGTCGATTCTGCTGGATCTCATTGACTCAGGTAAGACAGCGCTCTATGCAGATGTCCAGTTTACCCTGATTTTGCAGGTTATGCGTCATCAGGCCAAAGTCCGGGCCATGCTGAACCATCTAGAACTCGTCGATCAGCGCCTCACCCGGGACCGGGGTTGGCTCTACTGTGTCGATAAATATCAGGGGACACTGGCGGATCTTGCCGCTCTAACTCCTGTGGAACGTACGCACGAGATCAAGGACTGGATCGGTTCTCTGCTCCTGGAGACAGATGAGGTGGACC
>CAZJTS010000044.1:0-13144 GCA_964548975.1 uncultured Fastidiosipila sp. | reverse complement strand
ATCGGTCCGGAAATTGTGGTCAAAACCTTCAACGAAACTGAAATCTACGCGCTCTCCCGCCCCGTCCTGATCGGCGACGCCGGCGTCATCAGGCAAGCGCTTCGCGTCACGGATCTGGATCTGGACATCAACGTGATCGAGACGGTCGATGACGCGCTATTCACCCACGGCACGATTGACCTGATCAACCTGAGCAATGTCGGCACCCCGATCGAGTTCGGCAAAGTCGCCGTTGCCTATGGCAAGGCCGCGTATGAGTATATAGAGAAGGCGGTTAGCCTCGCCCTGGCCGGCGAAGTGGACGCAATCGCGACCACCCCGATCAACAAGGAATCCTTGCGGGCAGCGGGCGTACCCCATATCGGCCACACCGAAATCCTGGCCGACCTGACCAATACCACCGACCCTCTAACCATGTTCGAAGTTCAGAATTTGCGTGTTTTCTTCCTCACCCGGCACCTTTCGCTTCAGGACGCCTGCACCCAGGTGACCTATGATCGGGTTCTGGACTACATCAAACGCTGTACGGAAGCGATGCACCGCCTGGGTGTGAAAGGCACGCTGGCTGTGGCCGGTCTGAATCCCCATTCCGGCGAGCACGGTCTTTTCGGCACTGAAGAAGTCGAACATGTCACACCGGCAGTCGAGGAAGCGCGCCGCCAGGGCTACGATGTCACCGGACCTATCGGCGCCGACTCGGTCTTCCATCTCGCCAACGAGCGCCACTACGCGGCCGTTCTCTCGCTCTACCACGACCAGGGCCACATCGCCACGAAGACCCTGGATTTTCACCGAACCATCGCCCTGACGAATTCGCTGCCCTTCCTCAGAACCTCTGTGGATCATGGCACAGCTTTTGATATCGCCGGCCAAAACAAGGCCAGCCACATCAGCCTCATCGAGGCGGTGAAAGTCGCCGCCCGTTACGCACCGCATTTTGTGAAGGAGACTAAATGAGAAACCTGGGTACCAACCGCATCTACCTGCATCGTCCGGCAGCGAATGCCGTCACTATTTTTCAGCTGAACGGCGGCATCGATCCCGACGAGATGAAGCAGAGAATCGCCAGCGCCATGAACCGCCACGAACAGCTGAAGTCCCGAATCGTCAGCACCGCAGACGGCGAGGGCGGCTACGAGCCGATTTCAGAAGCGATCGCCGAAGTCGAGGTCGAAACCTACGAGCCCGCCGAGTCCGAGGACGAGGAAAGCCTCCTCGACATCGCGATGGAATGGGCTGTAGAAGCCGCCGCGCTGCGCCTGGATTTGGCCAAAGGCGAGCTCATGCGCCACCTCCTCCTGACAGACGGCAACGAGTCTGTCTGGGCCATCGTCTCCCACTACCTGGCAGGGGACGCCTACTCCATCCAATACCTGGCGCGCGATGTCCTCGAGGGGCACTCGGAATCGCTCGCCTGGCAGGACGTGTCCGTGGAAGTCCCGGATGTGTCAGCCCTGGCGCTACCGGCCCGCAAAAAACTGCAAAACATGAACCGCAAGTGGGAAAAAACGAAGAAAGTCTTCTTGCAAGAGGATTTCCGGCGCATGCACCGGAACTTTCACGACGCCTACCCGATCCACTATCACTACCGTGAGTTCGATGAGGAATTGACCGAAATTCTTCAAACCGTCGCCCGCTCGCGCAACGCCAGTTTCACTGCTATACTTGCCGCGGCCTTTGTCCAGGCTTCCGCTGAGCCCGATGTCGTTTCCGTTTCGGTGAGTACAAGGCCCGAGAGCTATGAAGGCGTCGGAATCTACATCGGCGGTGTCGGGCTAAAGCCGCCGAAGCGGCAGGATTACTGGGGCATGGTGGAGCAGTTTACCCGGACTTTGGCCGACGAAGGCACAAACCCGCTCAAGCTCTTCCACACCGACATGATCGCGGGCAGCTTTGCCGGCAGCCTATTGGACGCAGGCTATTATGCCGCTTTCGATGCGTTTAAGGACAAGACTGCGCAGGAGATGCAGCAGATCTATGGTCTAAGTAGCCCGGGCACCGGCACCCAGCTCAACAATCTCAAGCAAGTGCCGCTTCCATCCGATCAGGTCGCACGTGTCTATGTTTTCCCGCCGCTAACCCCGAGTTACACGCGGGTGGTCGGCGTTGCGACCGTCGACAAGCGGCTGACGTTCACGCTCGCCGCTTACCGGGAGGAAGACTACCAGCAGACCGTACTCGATCGGGTGGTAGAGCTCCTCCGGGAAATAGCAGGTCAATAATCAACCGAAACGGTTAACACCGCGGAAAAATGCCGCCGTCACCAGGCCGCAGCTGACCAGGAAAATCAGATTTAGCGCAGCACCGACACCGCCGGAGATCAGGCCGATCAAAGCGAACATGCGGTTGGTATTTTTCTCGCCCGTTTTGGGGTGGTTTTTCAGCGCCATAATACCGGTAATAATACCCGCCGCTCCGGCCAGCAGGCCGATGACGAGGAGCACAACGCCGATCCCGACGATCCAGAGCATCGCGCCCAGAATACTGAAGATCGCCGAGACAACACCGGTAATTAAGCTGGCCAAAGCCAAGCCATCCAAGTTGCTTTCACCCGGCGCGCCGGTCTTGTTCCGCGAGCTGAAACCCGGGAAAATCGTCGAAGAAGAAGACGTCGAATGCTCATTCGCCTCGTAGCGATAAGGTCTCTCCTGGGAGGTATACGACCTATCAGTGCCGTAGTTATACGTTTCGCTCTTCTGTTCCGAATCTGAGCGATAGGTTTCACCGGCCTGGAACGAATCCTGCGTGTTGCCTCCGGCACGGTAACGGTCTTCTCTAGGCGCTTCCCCGGCGTGGAAAGCGTCCCTAGGCTGCTCGCTCGCATGGAAGCTGTCCTGAGGATTCTCACCTGCATGGAAACGGGAGCGGCCTGAATCCGCTCCGTCATCTTCCATACGTACGCCACCCGCAGGGTTCTCGACGACCGTGTCGCCCACCTCAGGCATCTCAGGGGAGACCTCACCCGGGTCATTAATTTCAGGTGCTTCCGGCGTCTCAACCGGCATCTCGTGATCCGGGAACTGCTCAGGATCATCTC
This sequence comes from uncultured Fastidiosipila sp., assembly GCA_964548975.1. Lineage (GTDB taxonomy): Bacteria > Bacillota > Clostridia > Saccharofermentanales > Fastidiosipilaceae > JAAYZH01. Next base: position 10,107 of record CAZJTS010000044.1, on the reverse strand, counting down.
GGTCCGGCATCTCCGGGGTCGGATCCTCCGGGAACGGAAAGTCCGGCTTAGGGTCCGGCACTTCCGGCTGCTCCGGCTCAGGGAAGCCGGGAATCGGATCTTCCGGCTGCGGATCAGTATCCGGCGTTTCGGGCACCGGCGCTTCCGGATCCGGGAAATGAGGCTGTGTATTCGGTTCAGGATATTCGGGGCTCGTCTCGGGCTCGACTTCGGGCCTCTTGAGCTCCGGAGATTCCGGCGTGATCGGTTCTTGCGAACGGTCGGGGTTTGAATAATTATCCATAATGCTGCCTCCTTAACGGTCTGAGTCTATGGATAAATTATACGCTTTATCGCTCGGCCAAAGTAGAGCATAGCGCACTTCAGCAAGTTCAAATTCGAAACATCGGCGACTACTCGCCCTCCGAAGACATGATCATCCAGTAGAAGCCATACTTGTCTTTGACCTGACCATATAAGGGGCTGAAAAAGGTTTCTTCCATAGGCATGACAACTTCACCCTCTTCGGCCAAAGTATTGAACACCTCTTCGAGTCTGGCATGGTCGTCGTGCGACACACAGAGCCAAACACCCTCGTTTGGAGTTACTTCGGTGCCCGGCATCATGTCACTCAGCATGATGTCGCCCGCGAAAGTTTTCACATTGGCATACATCACCAAATCCTCTACGTTCTCCGGCATGTCAACTTTTTCTTCCTCCGGTACCTGGTCGAAAGTCATCTGCATGGCGACTTCGCCACCGAAAACTTTCGCGTAATAGGCAGCCGCTTCTTTCGAGTTACCGTTCAGGCTCAAATAAATCGTAATCATAGGAACTCCTTTCGCTCGGGTCAACTCCGACCCTCTCTTAGGTATAGATTAGCATCGCGAATGAGAATTACTATTAAAGAGAGCTTAATAATTTGTGGCAATCCTTCTGTGGTCTCAATTTCAACTTATGCGCAACGCCATTCTGTGGTCTCAATCTCAACTTATGCGCAGCGCCATTTTGTGGTCTCGATTTCAACATATGCGCAGCGTTGACCACTACCACCACCACTACCCCTCCGGCCGAAAATAAATCGCACTCCCCTGAAAGGGCGTCTTCAACAACCAGGCATTGTGGCCCTGCCAGCCGTAATGGACCAGTAAAGCCCGACCTTCACGTCCCTGCCAGTAACCATAGGCGACGACAGCGTGATTGATGTACTTATACTCCGCAGTCGAAACATCCGGTATCCCGCCGAAGAGCACGACAGGTTCGCCCCGCCTGAGACTCCTGTAGACCCCGAACCAGAAAATCTTCGCAATGATCTGACCGGGCAAGCGAAGTTTCCCCGCCAGGCGCGACCAGGCATAAGCCACCGAGAATGCCCAGGAGGAATGGCGGCGGGCGAAAGTAAGCAGTTTGTCATGAAAAGACTGCTGATGCCGGGCTTTGGCCGGATCGGCAAAGACGACCGCCTTACCCGCTTCAGTGAGGGATTTGAGCTCGCGATGCTGCCAGTAAGCATGGAGTAGTGTTGCACCGACGTAACCACAGCTTTGGCCGGCATTATGAGCAATTTCGGAAGTCAGAAAAAAGTCAGCGTCAGGCACACGGAAGATCTCCTCTGCAGGGACCGTGGAAGGCGAAAAAGCCCTGAAAGCAAAAGGATTCGGCATGTAGGTGATCCTTTCCGAAGGGTGTGGAGGAGGGGTGCCGGCAGAGTGTGAGCGAAATATGGAGGATGTGTTAAGTTCCTAAGCTTTATTGCACATGCACGCTGATCATATGTTACAATTACTCAAGATTAACACGATCAAACGGGGATGTCCGTTTCAGACGTCACCCGACCGGCAACAGCATCAGGAGGCGTTCATAAGTGAAGAAGGTATGTGAAGTTCTAGGTCAGACCAAGATGTTCGACGGCATGGACCATCACTTGTTTCACACCTATTGTTCCAGAACAAGTATCCGCTTAATTTGGAAGGGTGAAATTGTTGTTAATGAAGGTGATCGTTGCGAAGGCATCGCATCGGTGGTCTCCGGCACGCTGGCCGTTCAGAAATATTCGGCCGATGGTGAGTATGTCACGCTCAAGTTGCTGGAGAAAGGTGACAGTTTCGGGGAAGAATTTTTCTTCGGTCAGCACAGAGAATACACCTATTCCATTGAGGCCGTGACCAACGCCCAGATCATTCACGTGCCCAGAGACGCCATGATGACGATGCTGGAGAACGACGAAGAGGTCAGGAATAATTTCATGGCCAATCTCTCGAACAAGATCAATGATCAATACACCAGAATCAATATTTTGTCTCAGCGCAATCTCCGCCTGAAAATCACCCGCTACCTGCTGGAGCTCCACTACGAGTCCGAGGAAGTGGAGGATCGTATGTACGGCTATATGCAGAAGAAAACGCCGGTGGCTACGCCCTCGGTGGAGCTGCCTGTATCTAAGGAAGTGGCTGCAAAACTTCTGGCTATGCCGAGACCCTCATTCTCCCGCGAACTCGTGCGGATGGAGAAAGAAGAGCTGATTAGAGTGAGCGGCCGGGTGATCTGGCTGACGAACCTGGAGGCACTGGAAGCGGACGGACAGATCGAAGACGATTTTGACTAAACGAAACTAAGCTAAGAGCGGAGGTGCCTACTTGCCGGGCATTAGATTCACTCTCCAAATGGATGGCGGAGGGATCAATGAGTTTTTCAGAGCCTTGCTGGAGGAGCTGCAAAGCGGCCTCTTTCTGTTCAGTAGCCCGCTCGAAATTTTCATTGCCTTTCTGGACATTCTGGTCACGGCATTTGCGCTCTATTACATCCTTCGCTTAATCAGTGAAACACGCGCCTGGCAGCTGCTGAAAGGCCTGCTCTGGCTCTTTTTCTTTACCCTCATTGCCGGCTGGCTTGGCCTCGACACCATCAATTATCTCCTGCTCAACTCAGTATCCGTCCTGGCCCTCGGTCTCGTGGTGATTTTCCAGCCGGAGCTGCGCCGTGCCCTGGAATCGGTTGGGCGAAATTCCTCCGTCTTTTTCGTGCGCGACGACGAACGCGGGGAGAAGCCCGTCCACAAGATCATCGAATCCATCGTCATTGCCTGCGACGTCTTCGCCAGAGAGCGCACCGGCGCCCTGATTATCCTGGAGCGCCAGACCAAGCTCGGCGACCTGATCGAGTCGGGCACGGCCGTCGTACTGGATGCCGAACTGACCTCCACGGCACTCCGCCAGATTTTCTACCGGAATTCCCCAATGCACGACGGCGCCGTCATGATCCGGAACGGCCGTATCTTCGCCACGCGCCTTCATGTGCCGCTGAGCGACAGCTACACACTGCGCCGCGAAATGGGCACTAGGCATCGCGCCGCCATCGGGGTCAGCGAGATCGGTGATGCTTTGGCCGTCGTCTGCTCCGAGGAGCACGGCACGATCTCCATCGCTGTCCACGGCCGGCTCTACACACTGGATAACGCCGACGCCCTCCGCACCGTTCTGCACCGCCTGATGGGCGCGCGCCAGACGGCCGACGAGCAGTCCCTGCCCCGCCGCCTCCGCAAGCTCCTGCGTTTCGACCGCACGCATAGTCTTCGCGAGAACGAAGTCCTGAGTGACGAGAAGATGTCTGAGACGACGAAGGAGACCCTCGAGCAGATTGATGAATCGGCCAAAACCGGGGACGACACCCGCGTCAGCGGGCTAGAGGTTACAACCAAGCCGCACAGGAGCCGGGTGCTCCTCGTCACCATCGCATTGACCCTGTCCATCTTCATCTGGCTCTTCGTCCACATCACCACGAATCCGATTATCGACCGGACGTTCACGGTGCCGATTCAGACGATCGGGCTCGATATCCTCGAGGACAATCAGCTGGATTATTACAAAGCCGAAAACCAGGTCATCGTCACAGTCAGAGGCCGTGAGCGTGTCATCCGCGACGTGACGAACAGTCAGGTGGATGCTTCCATCGACTTCTCGCAGATCACATATGCCGACACCTGGACCCTGCCTGTACAGGTCACGGTCGAAGGGGTCTCCACATTATCTTATGCGGTCACCTGGCGCAGCCCGGACAATGTTTCCGTCATTGTTTCGGAATCGACACCGGTCAACGGAACGCCCGAGAGCGGAACTGAAGGAGGGAATTGATGTTCAAAAAAGTCTGGAATGTCCTATTAGTAATCATTTTGATTCTGGCTGCCGTGTGGCTTTTGCTCTTTGCGTCGAATCGCTCACTGACCGAAAAACTGCCCAACCAAACGAACTCAAGCACACAAACGACAGAATAGAGGAGAACACATGGGGGATGTGTACAGAAGAATTGCCGAGCTGGTTCACTACGGTGAAACCAAAGGCCTACTGACCGCGGACGACAGAATTTACACAACAAATCTGCTGCTGGATGTCCTGAATCTGGATAGCTACGAGGCACCCGAAGAGATTACGGACGCCCTGCTGGCCGAGATCTTGGACGCCTTACTCGATTATGCCGCCGAGCAGAATTTGTTGCCGGCGAACACGGTCGTCTATCGCGATCTCTTCGACACAAGGCTCATGAATTGCCTGCTGCCCCGACCTTCCGAGGTGAGGGAGCGGTTCCGGACTTTGGCCGAAGAGGACATCGAGAAGGCCACCGACTGGTTCTATGAATTCAGCAAGGATACGAACTATATCCGGCGTGATCGCGTGGCCAAAGACCGGAGCTGGATCTACAATTCCGCCTACGGACCGATCGACATCACGATCAATCTGTCGAAGCCCGAGAAGGACCCCGTCGCCATCGCGCAGGCGCTGAAAATGAAGCAGAGTTCTTACCCCCTCTGCCAACTCTGCAAGGAAGCTGAGGGCTACGCCGGCCGGGTCAATTATCCGGCGCGCCAGACCCACCGCCTGATCCCCTTGACCCTGACCGTCGAGGACTGGTACTTCCAGTACTCTCCTTACACTTACTATAACGAGCACTCGATTATTTTCTCCTCCGTCCATCGCCCGATGGCCGTGAGCCGCGAGGGGATAACGAGGCTCCTGGAGTTCATCACTTCGTACCCACACTATTTCATCGGCTCCAATGCCGACCTCCCCATAGTCGGGGGCTCGATTCTGACCCACGATCACTTCCAGGGCGGCCGCTACACCTTTGCGATGGATAATGCGGAAGTCCTGCGGCGCTTCGAACTGCCGAATTTCCCCTCGATCGAAGCATCGACCGTGAAATGGCCGCTTTCCGTGCTGCGCCTGAAAGGCAAAAATACCTCAGAACTCGTCGAAGCCGCAACCGGCATCCTCGCACTCTGGCGCGACTATTCAGACCCCGCGGCGGACATTCACGCCTACTCAGACGACACGCCCCACAACACCATCACCCCCATCGCCCGCCGCGACGGTGAGGCCTATGTGCTGGATCTGGTCCTGCGCAACAATCGGACCACCGCCGACCGCCCCCTCGGTCTCTTCCATCCGCGACCCGAGTTCCACCACATCAAGAAAGAGAACATCGGACTCATCGAGGTCATGGGTCTGGCCGTCCTGCCCGCCCGGCTTCTGACTGAGCTCGAAGCTGTCGCAGAGTGCCTGGTTAACGGGTCGGATGCTTTGGCCAAAGCCGAGACCGCCGCCCACGCCAACTGGATTGCGGAACTTCGTGAGCAATATGACACTTTCTCCGAAGAGAACATATTAGAATTAATCCAAGAAGAAACCGGCAAAGTATTCGTCGGTGTTTTGGAAGACGCAGGCGTCTATAAACAGACCCCTGAAGGCCAGGCGGCCCTCGATCGATTCATCGAGCGCTGCCAATCAATAACAACGGAGGACGTCCATGGAAGCATTTGAGAAACTAGGCAGTTTCTACCTCGGCAAGATTTATGACCTGGAGCAGGAGCAGAGAACGGATCAGTACATGCTCTACGACTCAAAGGATCTGACCACCCACGCGGTCTGCGTCGGCATGACCGGCAGCGGTAAAACCGGCCTCTGTATCGGACTCCTCGAAGAAGCCGCTATGGACCAGATCCCGGCCCTGATTATCGATCCGAAAGGGGATATGAGTAATCTCCTGCTCTCATTCCCGGAGCTCTCCACAGAAGACTTCCGCCCCTGGGTACAGGCATCGGAAGCCGAACGCAAAAACCAGACCGTCGACGAGTTCGCAGAAGCGACCGCCACGCGCTGGAAAGAAGGCTTGGAGGATTGGGAGATTGATGGCGACCGCATCTTCGCTATGCGGGACAAAGTCGACCTCACCGTCTACACCCCGGGCAGCTCTGCGGGCACCCCGCTCTCTATCCTGCGTCTCGTCGAATTACCCTCAGACCAAATCCTCAACGACATGGAGGCGCTCGCCCAGTACACGAATGCGACCGTATCCTCCTTGCTTTCACTGCTCGGCATCGATGCGGATCCTCTGACTTCTAGGGAGCACATTCTCCTGTCCAATATCCTGATGGAAGGGTGGAAGAGCCGCTATTCCATGGATCTGGCCAGCCTGATCCAGGCCATCCAGAAACCGGAAATCGCCCAGGTCGGCGTCCTGCCGTTGGAAACATTCTATCCCGCCAATGACCGCTTCCAACTCGCGATGCGCTTCAATAACCTCCTGGCCTCTCCGCAGTTCAAAGCCTGGACCGAAGGTGAGCCGCTGGATATTCAGAACCTCCTGTACACCGCCTCCGGCAAACCCAGGATCAGCATCCTGTCGATCAATCATCTGAGTGACGAGGAACGCATGTTCTTCGTATCGACTTTCCTGAATCAGGTGGTTTCTTGGGTCCGCTCCCAATCCGGCACCAGCAGCCTCCGTGCGATCCTCTACATGGACGAAATCTTCGGCTACTTCCCGCCGGTTGCGAACCCTCCGTCCAAACAACCGCTCCTGACACTCCTGAAGCAAGCCCGCGCCTACGGCCTCGGCGTCGTCCTGACCACTCAGAACCCCGTTGACCTAGATTACAAAGGTCTGGCAAATATCGGTACCTGGTTTATCGGGCGCCTTCAAACCGAGCGCGACAAAGCCCGTCTCATCGACGGCCTTCAGAGCGCTTCCGCAGAAACCGCGCAACGCTTCGACCGCCAAACGCTGGATGAGCTGCTCTCCAATCTCAAATCCCGCGTCTTCCTCGTCCATAATGTGCACGAGTCCGCGCCTGAGGTTTTTGAAACCCGTTGGGCGATGTCCTATCTCGCCGGCCCCTTGACCAGAGACCAGATCATGAAGCTGAAACCGGCCGAAGAAGAGGAGGAAGAGGCAGAGCGCTACGAAGTCGAACCCCCTGCCGCTGAACCCTTACCTGTCGCAGCCCCCATGGCCAAACCGGCCGCCGAACCGGCCTTACAGCCCCAGCTCCCGAGCGGCATTCAGCAATTCTTCCTACCCGAGGACGTCCGTGTAGAACAGGTCAATTATCGACCTGCCCTCTACGCTTACGTCAGCACCGCCTACAATGACAGCAGAAAGAAGGTATCGGAAGTCGAAGAAACCGTCTGGACCACCCCCTTACAGGACGGGGTCATCCCGGTCGATTGGCAAGTCACCACCGGTGCTCGTCCCGACCCGGACTACCTGACCCAGACAGCCGTCCCCCGCGCTATCTTCGGTTCCATCCCCGAAGCAGCGACGAAGAAGACCAGCTACACCGGCTGGGAAAAGGACCTCAAAGACCACATCTATCGCGAGAACGTCCTGAAACTCTACCGCAATGAGGTGACCGGGCTGGTCTCCGAACCCGGTGAATCCGAGCGCGACTTCGTCGTCCGTATTCACCAGGAAAGCAGAGAACTGCGTGACGAAAAGATGGAAGAATTAAGAGCACGCTACGCGAAGCGCATCGCTACCGAAGAAGAGCGCGTCCGCAAGCAGGAGCAGCGCGTCGAAGCGGAGAAAGACCAGGCGAAAACCGCCAAGATGGGCTCTCTCCTGGATATCGGCTCCACGATTTTCGGCTCACTCTTCAGCAAGAATAAACTCAGCCGCACCACGATGAACAAGGCTGCAACCGCGGCCAAAAGCGCCTCCCGCGCCAAACGCCAGACCGGCGACGTCAACCGCGCCGAGGAAACTCTCGCCTCTTATCAGGAAAGACTCACCAGCCTGGAAGACGAGATGCAAGAAGAACTCGACAAGCTGGGCAAAGAGTACGACCTCGCCAACGAACAGCTGGAAACCGTCGAACTCAAACCCAAAAAAGCGGACATCAATGTCCGCGTCCTGTCCGTCCTCTGGCTCCCCTATGACGGCGATGAACCCGCCTTCCGCATCGAAGAATAAAGAAAAGGTCTGCCACCCGGCAGACCTTAATTTTTATTCTTCACGCTCACTCGCGAGTGTCTGAATTTCCTTAAACAGATCCACAGCCGCACGTCTCGGGCCGTCCGTTTCCATTTGCGGTACACCCAGCTGCGTATACATTTGGCCGACGTGAACGCCACGATCGAAGAGCCTTTCGAAGTATTCATCGATCAGTGCATTGGTCTGCTCCTGCTTCTGAACCGGCCCGAATGGGTTGGCAAAATACGAAGTTGTATAACCCTTTTCGCTCGTGGTCCCTTTGGCCAGGCGCTTGCCTTCCTTGAAGACCTCGATCGCATCCTCCTTCGTCTCGAAGCGGTCGATTGCCTTCTCATCTTCCGCCAACTCCTTATAGTTGTTAGCGTAGACGAAAACATCGACCCGATAACCTTGGACGACCTCTTTATAAGTAGCAACCGGATTGATCAGGCGCGCGTTGACCTTGTCCGGATTCATGAAGACAGAACGGTCAAGCTCCTTGAACGCATAACCCGACTCCAAGTCATCCAATCGGACGAACGCACCGATCTCCGTACCGTAACCATAAACCTCGCCCGTCTTCGGATCGACGCGGAATGTACCCATATCATCGAATACAATCGTCATATCCGATATGTGATCCTCGGCCAAAGCCCGGAACGCCTCAATACTCTCCGACTTACCGGCCCCCGAGTCGCCCATGATACACACATTCGCCTTCGTCCCGTTTTTCAGCACGATATTAACCATCGCACCGTGGATCGGCAGATAGCCGCGGGTGATCTGCCGAACATTGTGAAGCGTCAGGATCATCTTCTTCATGTAACCGAAATAATCGAAGTCATCATGATTCGACACGAAACCGACCATGATATCGTTCAGATCATCGTAATGGAACACCGCCTCCGGTGTCTCACTGTGATTGTTGCCGCCGAAAACATAGAGCAGATCCGGCTTTCTACCGGCTGCTTCCTGCTCCGTCGCCATCTGGAAAAGATTCGCCAAAGACACTCCGTGCGTCAGGAAATCGCGGTGAACATACACAAAGCACAGCAGATCTCCCACCAAACACGGATAGCAGTAGAAATGATCATTATTCATGCCGATCCGACTCATCGGGTTTCTCTCAACCTCCTGGAACGTACCGGTTCTGGTATTCCGCTTCGGATAGGTAATAAACGGGGTCTCCATAACGATATTCTTAATAAAAGGCACACCCCTCAGTCGATCGTATCCCGCAGGGATCGGCCACACATACTCCTGACAGATCATCCCCACATTCGTTCCCGACTGCACCTGGCGGAACACCGAGGTATCCTGCAGCGAAATATTCCGCGTAATAACGCGATAAAGATTCAGAATCAGCGAGTCAAACTGCTTCTTCGCATTGATAAACATCGAAGTCGCCAGCCCCGCAGAAGATGTATTATTGAAGAGCACACAGTAGCGCTCCAACTTGCGCCAATACTTATAAATATTCTCAGCCAAATGCCGAACATTCACCCGCTCCTCATACAAGTACTTATACTCAGGCAGCGTCAGCGAAATATCCTTTACATCCATCGAGGTCAAAAGCCCCGCCACGCGCGTCATGTGCTCAATCTGCTGATGAATATCCCCGTTTGGAATATGTTTTCTCAACAGCTGATAATCCTGCGAGTACTCATCTTTGGCCAAGTCCGTCAGAAAATGCTCCAAGAGGGAGCGGAACGCTTCACTCTTCAACACCTGGTCAAAGTTAGTGTAATATTTCTGCGAAAAGTTCAATATAACCTTGTCGTTGCTCAAAGACCATTCTGCTCTCATTCTTACCACCTCTCAATTGCCAAAAAATAGTCGATTAGAAACAGTATACACCTCATCTCCCCAGAGTTAAACGCCGTA
>CAZJTS010000043.1:0-13307 GCA_964548975.1 uncultured Fastidiosipila sp. | reverse complement strand
AAGCCGAGCTCCAGGATCGCCCCCACTTCAATGTGAACCTCTGGCGGGAAATTGCCTCGGCAAATCCCTTGTAGTATAGTGACCTGTGCTTTCGTACCCGGCCTCTGACATCATCAGTTCAGCCGGGCGAAACGCATTACTTTCGGGTGACCTTATCGCCTTAGAAAGAAAGGACTAAGTATGAACAAACGACTCCTCTTTATGACGGAGGCCGCTATGATTGCGAGCCTCTACATCGTGCTGACTTTATTGGTGCAGCCGATCGCCACAGGACCGATCCAGTTTCGAGTATCAGAAGCGCTGATGCTCTTGCCGGCGCTGTTGCCCGCAGCTGTGCCGGGTTTGTATCTGGGCTGTGTTTTGGCCAATGTATTACTGGGCTTAGGCTGGATAGATATCGTGTTCGGAGCACTGGCGACGCTGTTGGCCGGATTGCTGACCCGTTATATGGCCGGGAAGTTCGGCTTGAGACCGGATGTCGCACCGGATCTGAGGCGACAGGAGCTCGTCAGGAGGCCCAGACTCTGGATTTTGCCGCTGCCGTCGGTGGTATTCAATGCCCTGATTGTGGGGTTCTATCTGCCGATTCTGATGCCGCCGGAGAGCGGGGCGTTCTGGACGGCGATGGTGATTTCGATGGCGCAATTGGCGATCTCGGAGGCTGTCGTCGTGTTTACGCTGGGCGTTTTCCTCTTCCTCGGACTCTACCCATTTACTGCGAAACGGACCAGGCGGCGGGCTTAAGCGTCGCCCTCCGCGCCTGAAAAATAGTACAATATTCGGACAGGAGGGCCAACGACGATGAACCACTATTATGCCGAGCATCCGGATGTTGAGAGTAAGGAACACGAAATCGACTACCATTTTAATGGCCAGAATTTCACCTTTATTTCGGACCGGGGTGTTTTCTCCAAGGATCATGTGGACCAGGGCAGCGAGCTTTTGCTTCAGGGGCTCCACGATCATCTGAAGGAGCTTTCGGCGGCTGATTCTCAGCGTTTTAAGCAGCTGACCAATGGCAAGAGCCTCGATATGGGCACCGGTTACGGTGTTTTAGGCATCGTGGCGAAGCGCCGCTGGCCCGGGCAGGACTGGACCTTCTCCGATGTGAATGAGCGGGCGCTCCATCTTGCGTCGAGAAATGCACGCAATAACGGCATCTATAATCCTGAAGTGATCAAGAGCCATAGTTGGGAGAATCTGACCGGTCAGTTTGACCTGATCGTTACGAATCCGCCGATTCGCATCGGCAAAGAAGCGGTGTACGATATGTTCCGCGGCGCTGCGACACACCTGACGCCCGGGGGGCTCTTCGTCACCGTGATCGGCAAGAAGCAGGGGGCGGAGTCGGCAGGCCGGTTTTTGGCCGAGTTATTTACAGAGGTCCTAACCATCGAAAAGAAGAAGGGCTTCAGCGTTTATGCGTGCTCCGGGCCAAGGGCTGTCGAATGAAGCGCCTAATTCTGATCTTACTGGCGTCAGTGCTGCTGACCGCCTGCGGGCCAGCCGAGCCGCAAACGCCCTGGCTGGGTGAGCTGAATTACCAGGCGCCGATGGCGTGGATTGAGCCGATCAGCACGGATGAAGGTGATCTGCTGGAGTACCGGGAGGTGCTGGATCTGGAAGGGTTTATCTCGTCTACAACGGTGCCGATTGTGGTCTGTGTGAGGCAGGTGGCGGATTATGCTGCCTCGACCGTGATCCCGCAGATGGAGAGTTGGGCTTATGAATACCGGGCCAAAGCCGAGTTCCTCTTCGCCGACGCGAATGCCGGGGACCCGTTGCTGCAGTCGCTCGATTTTTCGGTGACGCCGACCTTTTTTCTGATCCAGAATGGGCGAGTCGTGATGCAGGCCTCCTGGCAGGAGGCCAATGCATTGCAACTCTTGGAAAATGAGTTAATTTCGCGGATGAATGGAGAGTAAAGATGAGAGAGATTTGGCGTTATGGCATAGGGCAGGATAGCCATCGTTTCGTGGATGATGCTGAGCGGGTTTTGCTGCTCGCAGGGGTCGAGTTCCCCGGTGAGCGCCCGCTGTCCGGGAATTCGGATGCGGATGTGGTGCTCCACTCTCTGTGTAACGCGATCTCGTCGGTCACAGGCGTGAATATTCTGGGCAAAACCGCCGATCGGCTGGCGGCGCAGGGGCTGACCGATTCCGCAATCTACGTTCAGGAGGCACTCCGCACCCTGGATCCCGCACACAATCCCATCGGCCGCCGGTATGAACTGGTGCATGTCGCCGTGTCGATTGAGGCCAAAAGACCGCATCTGGCCGAACATATCCCGGCCATGCGCGCACAGCTGGCCGCGCTCACCGGGCTCCACGTGGCGGATATCGGCATCACGGCAACGTCCGGTGAAGGACTCACCGACTTCGGGCGGGGTGAGGGGATTGCCTGTTTCGTTACAGTTTCAGTTCGAGAGCTCCGGGATTACTAGCGAATAAGGCTTCCGCGAGTTCGATGTCTTCGGGCCGAGTGAGCTTGAAATTCGTACTTTCGCCTTCGACCAGACGGACTTCCAGGCCAAAACTCTGGGCGACACTGACATCATCGGTGAAGGCGTCCCGGGCAGTTTCGCCGGCGGCAATAGCGCGGGCGGCAGCGTGGTTCGCCTCCAATATCTCTGCGAAACGAAAACACTGCGGTGTCTGCATCTGGTAGAGAAATTCTCGAGAAACAGTTTCATAGAGAATAGAATCCTGACCGGCGTGAGAGAATGCGCGCCTCAGCGTATCGTGGACCGGAAGTCCCGGGCAGGCGGCACCGTATTGGAGCGCCGTGTCCCGGCAACGGTCGAATAAGTCGAGTGAAGCGAGGCAGCGCGCGCCGTCGTGCACCATGATGATGGCGTTCTCGGGTATGTTCGCTTTGCTGAGCGAGAGCAGGCCGTTATAAATGGACTCTCTACGGCTGTTACCGCCGGGGATATATGAGCTGACGGTCTGCGTAAGCCCGTAAGCCTCGACGGTCTGGCGCATCGTATCTTCTTCGTTCTCGGAGCAGATGATATGGACAGCACCGGGGCTGTTTTCCGGAAGGCTCTCCAGGAAATCCCGGCAAACTCTGAGGCTCCGGATGATGACCGGCACACCGCCGACTCTCAGAAATTGTTTATTCATTTGCTGGCCCATGCGGGAGCCGCGGCCGGCAGCAGCGATCAGGATGTGTGTTTCTACCAACATATGTCTAAGGCCTCACTAATGGTATCGACGAAGACAATCTCGGTGGCCTCCGGTGTCTTCAGTTTGCTGACGCTCTTCTGCGCGCTGCCGGGGAGGAGGATCGTTCGGAAGCCGAGCTGGCCGGCTTCGGCCAAACGTTCCGCCAGCCGGGTGACCGGCCTGATTTCGCCCGTCAGGCCGACTTCGCCGCACATCAGCATCCGATCTTTCAACGGCGTGCCGCGAAAACTTGAGGTGATCGCAGCCAGCAGGGCCAGATCGGTGGCGGGGTCATCGGCTTTGAGACCGCCTACCACATTGATGAAGGCATCCATGTTGCTCAGGTTCATATTGAGTTGTTTCTCCAGGAGCGCCATCAGCATGCTGACACGGTTGCGATCCAAACCCTGGGCCATGCGGATCGCTGTGGCGTAGGCACTGGCATTAAGCAGTGCCTGAATTTCAATGATCAAAGGGCGGGTGCCCTCGACAATGACGCTCAATGCCGAACCGGCGACCGCTTGCGGCCGGCTTTCGAGCAGGGTCTCCGAGGCATTGGCGACCGGGAGGAGCCCCCGGGCTTCCATCTCGAAGAGCCCGATTTCGTTGGTCGCGCCGAAGCGGTTCTTTACCGCCCGAACTAGGCGGAGGCTCGAGAACTTGTCGCCCTCGAAGTAGAGCACCGTATCGACCATGTGCTCCAGGATGCGCGGCCCGGCGAGGCTGCCGTCCTTGGTGACGTGACCGACCAGGATGATCGTGCTGCCGACGGCTTTGGCCAGGCGAAGGAAACCCGCGCTGACGTCCCGCACCTGACTGACGGAGCCGGGGGCGGAGGCGGATTGCTCCGAGTAGATCGTCTGGATGGAATCGACGACGCAGAGCGTGGGCTTAAGCGTGTTGATAATGTGGGCGATCTTCTCGAAAATCACCTCGGTACTTACCTTAATCTGACCGCCGCTAATGCCGAGTCGATCGGCGCGCAGTTTGACCTGCTGCGGGGATTCCTCGCCACAGACGTAGAGCACTGTGCCTTCAGTCTTTGTGGACGCACAGGCCTGGAGGAGCAGGGTCGACTTGCCGATCCCGGGGTCACCGCCGACCAGGACCAGAGAGCCGGGGACGAAGCCGCCGCCGAGCACCCGGTCGAACTCGGTGATGCCCGAGGAGAAGTGCTGAGCAGCCGAAGAACTCACCTCGGAGAGGTTCCGGGGACCGGCCTCGCCCGCCGAATCCAGCAGGTCATTCAGCCAGCCCTGACTGACCCCGGCTTTGGCGCCGGAGGCGGTGGTGGCCTCCTTCAATGTGTGTTCTTCGAAACTGTTCCAGGCCTGACAATTCGGGCAGCGACCGAGCCAGCCGGACGATTCGAAACCGCAGGCGTTACAATAATAGATTTTCTTTGCTTTGGCCACGAAACGCTCCTTTGTTTCTTAATCAGTGTGCCTCTGATCCTTGAGTGAGTCCAACGGACACAGCCGAAGTTTACGAAATTTCCAGGAGAACCGGGCAGTGATCGGAGCCCATGACCTGGTCCAGGATGTCGGCTTTGGCCAAGCGATCGTTGAGGCTTTGCGAGGTGACGAAATAGTCGATTCTCCAGCCGGCATTCCGCTCTCTGGCCCGGGTGCGGTAGGACCACCAGCTATAGCGCTCCTCGGCGTCGGGGTAGAAATGGCGGAACGTGTCGGTGAAGCCGGCATCGAGGAGGAGACCGAATTTCTCGCGTTCTTCATCGGTGAAGCCGGCGCTCATGCGATTGGTCTTGGGGTTCGTGAGGTCAATCTCCCGGTGGGCGACGTTGAGATCGCCGCAGAGGATGACGGGCTTGATTTTGTCCAGCGCAACAAGATATTCACGGAAGACATCCTCCCACACGCAGCGGTAGGCCAGGCGCCGCAGCCCGTCTTGGGAATTCGGGGTGTAGACGGTGACGACGAAATAGTCGGGGAATTCGGCGGTGATGACGCGTCCTTCAGTGTCGTGTTCCTCGAGGCCGAGGCCGTAGATGACGTCGATGGGCTCCTCGCGGGTAAAGATGGCCGTCCCGGAATAGCCCTTGCGCTCGGCATAGTTCCAGAACTGGAAATAGCCGGGCAGGTCGAGTTTCAGGAGGCCGTCGGTGATTTTCGTCTCCTGCAGGCAGAAGATATCGGCATCAATTTCTGCGAAAAACTCCTCGAAATTCTTCTTTAGGATGGCGCGGATGCCGTTGACGTTCCAGGAAATCATTCTTTTCATGTGTTAAACCTTTCTATTTTTTGCGGCCAAAAGTCAGGACGAACTCGAACGCAAACGACTTTTCAGCGAACTGATACTTCTCCAGGAGTTCCGGCCCGCAGCTGTGAGAGCCGATGCCCGCCTGGCGGTAATCGAGGCAGAGGATCGTCCGATTCTCCGGCTTGAGATTCGAGTTGTGTGTGGCCTTCGTGAGCTGTTCTTGCGAGAAGTGGGAGGCATTGAAACTGGCCTGGCCGGGGAGTTCGGCATGGAGCTCATAGCGCGAGCTGTAGATCAGGAGCTCTTCGACATCGTAGTGGCTGCCCGATTCCTGCGGATGAATATAAGGGGTATGCATGTCCGGAACCGCGGCTCCGAAGAGGCCTTTGTAACTTGCTCTGTGCTTGTCGATGTAGCTTTCATGCGGGCCAAAACCCAGGTACTCGACTGCCGCGAAACTTTTCTTCAGGAAACTGCGCCAGCCGAAACGCGGCAGGACAGGGAAGAGCGGATCCACGGTCACGTCGGTGTTGACGACAATGCGCCCGTCTCTTCTGAAGGTCCAGGTGGTGTTGAGCCTGGCCAAAGGCTGGAGCGCGGGCGCGCCCAAGGCTTCCTTGACGAGGATCACCAGTTCGCCCTTATTGTGGAGCAGCTGGGTCTTGTAGACATGGCTGACCGTCTGGTCGATCCGGGCGTCCTCCCAGGACCTCCGAATATACATGTCGTTATCGGTCGGCGCCCGCCAGACATTCCAGGCGGCGGGATCGGTGAAGATTTCATTGCCATTGATGCGGATCTGTTTCGGCTGCCCGAGCAGGCGGCAGAAGGTAATTTCGATCTCCTCATGCTCTATTTCGTATACGCTGAGGTCACTGTGGGTGAGCTCCCAGTCGCTCTCGGTGAGGAGGCGGTCGGTGAGGAGGAGCTGGTCGGCTTCCTGCAAGATGATCTGCTCCAGACCCTTGATACTGCCACTTTTCTTGTCAATTATCCGGACCAGAAGGTAGACAAGTTCGCCGTGGTCGTAAGGTGCGAGGTCGATCTCCAGTTCCGTTGAGCCTTGCGGGGGGAGGGAGAATTCAGTGAATTCGGTACGGCCCTGGAGATATTGGCTGTGTTGCGTGACGACGATTTTGGCCGAGTCGGCAAGGTCCGCGAAATCCAGATAGCTGCGCAGTGTCAGGGCGAGCTTGTGGTTCAGGAGGGTCCAGCCCTCGACACGGGCGGGGCGGAGGACGTTGCCGTACTCGATGAGCCCGGGCTTGATGCTGCGGTCCGGGGCTACGAGGCCGTCGACGCAGAAGTTGCCGTCGTGATTACGCTCGCCGAAGTCGCCGCCGTAGAGATAATCGGGGCCTTTGCCGGGGTTGCTGATCGCGTGATCGCACCACTCCCAGACGAAGCCGCCGCTCAGTTTCGGGTACTTGTAGAAGAGCTCCCAGTAGTCCTCGAGGTCGCCGGGGCTGTTGCCCATCGCGTGGCTATATTCGATGCAGCAGAGCGGTTTATCTAGCCAATCGGTCGAGCCGTACTTCTCGACGAGCAGCGGACTCGGGTACATGCGCGAATAGAAATCGAGGTCGGAGATGTCATTGGTGTAGTTCTCATTCTCGTAAATCGAGCCTTCGTACTGGACGGGAACCGAGGTGTTTTGATCCTTGATCCAACGGGCGGCCTTCTCGAGATTCGGGCCAAAGCCGGCTTCATTACCCAGTGACCAGATGCCGATCGAACAGCTGTTGATCTCACGGATCACGGACAGGCGCACGCGGTCCAGAATAGCTTCAGAGAAGCGCTCATCGTGCATCAGCTTGCCGTAATGGCGGTTCTTGAAGGTCAGATTTTCCAGGTCGAGGCGGGGATTATTGTATTCACCCTGGATGTTGGTGGGGTCGTAGAACATGTTGTTGCCGTGGGCTTCAAGGTCGGCTTCCTGGATACAGTAGAGGCCGATGCTGTCGAAGTAATCGTAGGCCCAGGGGGAGTTGGGGTAGTGGCTGGTGCGGATGGCGTTCAGGTTGAACTTCTTCATCAGTTGGAGATCGGTCAGAAGCTGCTCGGGACTGATGGTGGCGCCGGTCACGGGATCGCTGTCATGGCGGTTGACACCCTTGAATTTGATGGGCTTGTGGTTCCAATAATAGGTGGCGTCCTTGATTTCTATGTGGCGAAAACCCAGTGGGCGGGTGATGGTTTCACCCGGGGTGCTGAGCCTGATTTCATAGAGGTGGGGCTCCTCGGCGTTCCAGAGCAGGGGTTCGGTGATGGTCCAGACTTCGTCGGGTTGCCATTTTTTGCGGAAGAGCAGTTTTTTGGCCGGATCAGCAAGTTCGACGGTGACCTCGGGTAAATCCGGTCCTGCGAAAGTCATCTCCAGACCCAGTTCGACGGAGCTCAGGTCGTCATTGAAGGTCTGATGGAAACGGAAAAATTCGATGTGATTCTGGGGGCGGCTGAGAAGATACACATCTCTGAAAATTCCGGACATTCTGAGCTTATCCTGGTCCTCGAGATAGGTGCCGTCGCTCCACTTCAGCACGATGACGCGAAGGACGTTTTCACCCGGCTTGAGATATTTATTGAGCTGGAAAATCGATGTCCGATGCGCGACCTGCGAGTAGCCGATCTGCATGCCGTTGAGATAAACGTAAAATGCGGAATCTACGCCGTCAAAAGCGAGGGTGATCTCGTTTTCGAGGTCCTCCTCGGTCATCTCGAAGACCGTCTGATAAAGGCCGGTCGGGTTGAGATTCGGCACGTAGGGCGGGTCGTTGGGGATGGGGTACTGGATGTTGATGTACTGATGGGAGTCGTAGCCTTGTGTTTGCCAGCAGGAGGGCACCTCGATCCGATCGGGCAGTTTGACGGCTTCGGTCGCGGTTACGAGTTCCTCAGGAATATTCTGCCACGCCTCGTAAAAAGCAAAATCCCAGATGCCGTTCAGCAACCTCAGCCTGGACGATTTCGCCCAATTGCGGGCGGACCACGTTTCGTTCGGGGCATGCGGAATGTAGTTGTTTCTGGGGGGCAGCGCACCGACCTGGAGAATGGCCGGATTCTGGTGGTTTTGTAAGTTCATTTCGTACCTCCGTTTGGTTGACGTCACTCTGAATAGTTTAACTTAATTACGTTTTTTCGGCTGTGGCAGAGGTGGGGGGTTGTTAATGCAAAACTCGAGATTTTGGACAAATATAAGTTGTTGGACATTGTTTGGTGGGGTTCATCGCACACACTTGCTGAAGAAGTGGCCACTGATAAGATGTTGGATGTTGTTAGTACGGTGTTGAGTTCACTAAACTCGAGATTTTGGCCAAAAATAAGTTGTTGGATATTTTCACTGGAAATCGACGCACACACTTCTTGAGGAAGTGCCCACTGATAAGATGTTAGGTACCGAAGCGGTACACATTACTCAGATTATTATCCAAAATAAATAGTTATATAATACGCTTGGGACATTTTCTCGAGTTTGGTGAGAAGGCGACGGAGTGTCCACTTAAGCGGTACACAATACTAGGATTTTTGGCCAAAAATAAGTTGTTGGATAATTTTCGCTGAGATATACCGCACACACTTCTTGAAAAAGTGCCTACCGGTAAGATGTTGGATAATCTCGCGGCCGCGTGCTTAATGACGGCTACTGTATTATAATCTCTCTATCTATGCACCGAGGCGGGCAGCGCGCGCCGACGGGGGCATAAACAGGAGGATTACATGAAAAACAGTGCCCCGAAGGGGACTCAGGATTTATTGCCGGAAGTGACGTCGGCTTGGCAGGTGGTTGAGCGGCGGTTTACGGATATTTGTCATCTTTATGGCTATGAGGAGATTCGGGTGCCGACGTTTGAGCATACGGAGGTGTTCCGGCGGAGCGTGGGCGATACTACGGATATTGTGCAGAAGGAGATGTATACCTTTGAGGATCTGGGCGGCCGCTCGTTGACGTTGAGGCCGGAAGGTACGGCTGGGGTGGTGCGCAGTTTTATTCAGAATGGGTTGGCGTCGAAGCCTTTTCCGCAGCGCTTGTTTTACCTGATCAATTCTTTCCGCTATGAGAATGTCCAAAAAGGGCGTTATCGCGAGTTCCACCAGTTGGGTGTGGAGGCTTTCGGTGCGGAAGGGCCGGGGATCGATGCGGAGATGCTGGCGATGTTGCGGCATTTTTTCAAAGAGGTGGGGCTCGAGCAGATCGACCTTCATATCAATTCGATCGGTTGTCCGGATTGTCGAAAGACGTATCGTGAGGCGTTGCTGGATTATTTGAGACCGCACCGGGATGAACTGTGTGAAGATTGTCAGGCTCGGTTGGAGACGAATCCGCTGAGGGTGCTGGATTGTAAGGTGGAGTCGGATCAGAAGATTACGGCGGATGCGCCTTTGATTTTGGACTATTTGGATGAGCCTTGTGAGGCGCATTTTGATGGGTTGAAGCAGTCGCTTGAAGCCCTCGAGATCCCGTATACTGTGGATCCGAGGATTGTGCGCGGACTGGATTATTATACGAAGACGGTGTTTGAATTCGTTTCGGAGAATGTGGGGACTCAGGGCACGATCTGTGGCGGAGGCCGCTATGATGGGCTCGTGGAGATGATGGGCGGACCCTCGCTGCCGGGGATCGGTTTTGCGATGGGTGAGGAGCGCCTGCTGATGGAGATGGAAGCTCAGGGTGTGTTGCCGGATGCGCGTCCGGAAGCGATGCTTTACATAGCCGCAATGGGAGATCAGGCGTGGCAACAGGCGCAGATTATTGCGCAGGAGTTACGCTATGCGGGGATCGCGGCTCAGTATGAGCTTTGCGGCAGATCGCTTAAGGCGCAGATGAAGTATGCGGGGAAGTCCGGTGCCCACTTCGTGATGGTACTGGGGGATCAGGAGCTGGAAGAGCAGCGGGCGTCGGTCCGCAGTCTGCAGGATCGCGAGAGACCGGAGCAGAGCTTCACGCTCCAGGATTTGGCCGCGCTAAAATCATTCCTAAAAGAGGTATAAAATGGCAGAATCAATACAGGGTTTGAAACGCAGCAATCGCTGCACGGAGATTACGGAGGCACAGCTCGGCGAGGAGCTGGTCCTGATGGGCTGGTGTCAGAAGCAGCGCGATCTGGGGGGCCTGATTTTCATTACGTTGAGGGACCGGAGTGGTCTGTTTCAGCTGGTGGCCGACGATGACAGTCCCGAGGAAGTCAGGGACAAGGCGGCCCATGTGCGGTCGGAATACGTTCTGGCGGCGCGCGGTGTGATGCGCAAGAGAGAGGCGCCCAACCCGGAGATGCCGACGGGGCTGTGGGAGCTTCATTTGACCGAATTGCGGGTTTTGAGTGAGGCGAAGACGCCGCCTTTCTACATTGAGGAGGCTACCGATACGAAGGAGAGCCTGAGGCTCAAACATCGTTATCTTGATCTGCGGCGCCCGGACATGCAGCGGACGCTGAAGTTGCGTTCGGATATTACGAATTTTACGCGGGAGTTTTTTGCGAAGGAAGGTTTCCTGGATATCGAAACCCCGATTATGGGTAAGTCCACACCGGAGGGGGCCAGGGATTACCTGGTGCCGAGCCGGGTGTTTCCGGGGCAGTTTTTTGCGCTGCCGCAGAGCCCGCAGCTCTATAAACAGCTATTGATGACGGCCGGTTTTGACCGCTACATTCAGCTGGCGCGGTGCTTCCGCGACGAGGACCTCAGGGCGGATCGCCAGCCGGAGTTCACTCAGATTGACGTGGAGATGTCTTTCGTCGATAGCGAAGATGTGATGAGCCTGACCGAGGACTATCTCAAGGGGCTGCTGAAACAGATCAAGGGCGCTGCGCCGACGGAGCCTTTCCAGCGCATTACCTGGCAGGAGGCCATGGAGCGCTTCGGGTCGGATAAGCCTGACCTGCGTTTCGGCCTGGAGCTGACGGACATCAGCGATCTGGTGGCCGATTCGGAGTTCGGGGTTTTCTCGAATGCGATCAGCGGCGGCGGTTCTGTTCGCCTGATCACGGTGCCTGAGGCCGGCACGATGACCCGCAAGGAGATCGACAAGCTCGGTGAGTTTGTGAAGACTTATCAGGCCAAAGGCCTGGCCTGGCTTGTCCCCGGCGAGGAATGGCGGGGCTCCATTCTGAAGTTTGTCGATGAAGGGCTAAAAAACAAGCTTCTCGAGCGCACGGGCGCCAAGCCGGGCGACCTGCTCCTGATTGTGGCGGACAGCGACAACTTCACTGTCCTCAATGCGCTCGGTAATCTGCGAAACGAAGTGGCGGCACAGCGCGAGCTCTTCGACCCCGCGACCGACAAGCTGGTCTGGGTGACGGACTTTCCGCTGCTCGAGTGGGATGAGGAGCAAGAGCGTTACTCGGCTATCCACCACCCCTTTACGATGGCGCTCGATGAGGACCTGCCTTTGCTCGAGACCGACCCTGCAGCTGTGCGGGCCAAAGCCTACGACATCACCATGAACGGCTATGAACTGGGCGGCGGCAGCATCCGTATCCATGATCGGGACCTCCAGAACCGCATGTTCGAACTCCTGGGCTTCACTCAGGAGCAGGCCTACGAGAACTTTTCGTTCCTACTCGATGCGTTCAGCTACGGGGTGCCCCCGCACGGCGGGATTGCTCTGGGTTTGGATCGCCTGGTCATGCTTTTGGCCGGCAAAGACAACATCAGAGAGGTCATTGCGTTCCCGAAAGTTCAGACGTCCGGTGACCTGATGACCCAGGCGCCCGGCGAAGTTTCCGCCGCTCAGCTGGCCGAGCTTGGCATCACCGTGAAGGAGAATGCATGAATAAACCCGCTAAGGAAAGCCCCAAGCGCCCTGAAGTGCGCGAGCAGCGGCCGCAGATAGAGCCGCAGTATCTGGACTATATTCCGGATGCACCTGAGGATAAGAACGAGGCGAAGTCGCCCGAGACGCCCCTGCCCGCCCGGGAGGATATCTACGCGTCCGAGGGCAAGCAGTCGGTCCTGATGGAGGCGCTTGACTGGATCAAGTACGTCCTCATCGCGATTATTCTGGGTTTGCTGCTGAGTTATTTCGTCATTCAGAGAAGCGGCGTCGTCGGTAACTCGATGATGCCGACCTTGCTCAACGCGGATCAGCTCCTCGTGGAGAAGCTGAGCGTGCGTTTTTCTGAGCCCAAGCTAGGCAGCATAATTACCATTGATGCTGGCGATCTCGATCAGGCGAAGAGCGGCGAAGTGCTGGTTAAGCGCGTGATTGCGGTGCCGGGGCAGACCCTGGACTTCAAAGACGGCCAGGTCTATATCGACGGCGCGCTTCTGGATGAGCCTTATCTCGAGCCGGGTACATTGACGATGCCGCCTGAGAACTGGAGCGGCCCGCAGGAGATCCCGGCCGACAATATTTACGTGCTGGGCGACAACCGCGCGTTCAGTGCGGATTCCAGGATCTTCGGCCTGGTGCCGATGGAGGCGGTCGAGGGCCACGTGCTGGTCCGCATCTATCCTTTCTCGCGTTTCGGGATTCCGGAATAAACTTGGAGGTGTTACTTGTCTTCTGACAGACAAAACTTTATACGCAATTTCAGCATTATTGCCCACGTCGACCACGGCAAGTCGACCCTGGCCGATCGCCTGATCGAGCATACCGGGGTTCTGACCCAGCGTGAGATGCAGTCGCAGGTGCTCGACAATATGGACATCGAGCGCGAGCGCGGCATCACGATCAAGGCGCAGTCGACAAAGATGCTTTATAAGGCCAAAGACGGGCAGGTCTACGAACTCAACCTGATCGATACCCCGGGGCACGTGGACTTCAGCTATGAAGTCTCTCGCTCACTGGCGGCCTGCGAAGGCGCCGTGCTGGTCGTAGATGCGTCGCAGGGGATCGAAGCCCAGACTTTGGCCAATGTATACCAGGCTGTCGAGATGAACCTCGAAGTGCTGCCGGTGATCAATAAGATCGATCTGCCTGCC
>CAZJTS010000042.1:3235-13368 GCA_964548975.1 uncultured Fastidiosipila sp. | reverse complement strand
GCTCTGGAGACTGGTGATATCGATCTGTCCTATGACATCCAGCCGAACGACGTAAACAAGATTAAAGACAACGCCGATCTCACTTACATTGAACCGGATCCGCTGACTTGTTTCTATCTCGCATTCAACATGAATAAGGCACCCTTCGATAATGAGAAAGTTCGCCAGGCCATCCGCCATGCCATTGATACTGATACGATTGTACAGGCTTTGATGTATGGTAATGGCCAAAGCGCAAGTGATCTCGTAGCACCTCTGGTCTTTGGATTCTCTGATGATGAAGTCTATGAGTACAGTGAAGAGAAAGCAAAAGAACTTCTCTCTGAAGCCGGTTATGCTGATGGGTTTGAAGTGAGCTTGGCTGTTAACGATAACCAGGCACGTGTTGAAGTTTGTAATGCTATCGCAGCGATGCTCCAGAAAGTCGGTATTACTGTAAACGTAGATATCACCGAGTTTGGTAGCTTCATTCAAACAACATCCACCGGACAGCATGACATGGCGTATATGGGCTGGGTAACATCAACACTCGATGCTGATTACACCTATTATTCACTCATCCATTCGTCACAAATGGGCGCACCGGGTAACCGTGCTTTCTACGACAACCCTGAAGCCGATGAACTCGTAATGAAGGGTAGAAACTCCATCGATGATGCAGAGCGCAAACAGGCATACTCAGATCTTGAGGACATTTTGCAAACCGAAATGCCCTACGCACCACTGATCTATACTTCAGTCAATGCCGCGGCGAACAATAAGGTCACCGGTTTCGTAGCCGATCCTATTGGCTATCACAAACTGGACAAAGCACAGGTCCAGAACTAGACCACACACTTTACACGACGCGGAGCCGGAAGAGATTCCGGTTCCGCTTATTAACAGGAGATTTCGAATGAGACTTGAAAATGCCCGTTGGCCACAAGTAGAAGAATATTTCAAAACTAATGATACTGTGTTGCTGTCTATTGGTAGCGTGGAATCCCACGGTAAACATTTGCCCCTCGGCACAGATACACTAATTCCGACCCGCTTACTGGAAATGATAGAAGACAGAACGAGCGTCTTGATGACGCCGGTCCTGCCTTTCGGAGCCTGCGAATCCCTGGCTACTTTTCCCGGAACGATCAACCTGGGCTCCGACTTGCTGTATCAACTCCTCAGCCAGGTTTGTAATGAGCTTTATCGCCACGGTGCCAGACATTTTATTGTTCTGAATGGCCATGGCGGAAACATCAAAACCATTGATAGAGTCGGTATAGACCTAAGGGCTAAAGGTGCGCTTTTGGCCGAGCTTAATTGGTGGCTGATGGCCTGGGATATGAATCCCGCGTGGAAAGGCGGCCATGGTGGAGGCGAGGAAACAGCAGCCATTCTGGGCATAGATCCCAGTCTCGTCGATAAAAGCCTCTATGGCGGGGAACTGGAATTGCGTGATGTCTCCGCAGATATGAAAGCCACGGGTTTTAACACTGTGGAGTTCCAAGGTGTGACAGTTAATATCATTCGCTATGTCGATGAAATCACCGATAGCGGGTGGATCGGCCCTGACCATCCCAGTACTGCTACGGAGGAGTGGGGGCGAGATATGCTCGAAGCAACTGCGAACTATCTGGTGGATTTTGTCGACGCCTTTGGCCAAGTCCCGTTGGAGTAAAGAAAGATGGAAAAGAATGACTATATTCGCGTGTTGGAGGATCTTTCCAATGCGAATGGCGTTTCCGGCTTTGAAGATGAGGTTGCGGCGTTGCTTCGAGAGAGAACTTCTTCTTACGGCGAAGTTTCAGAGGATAGTCTACGGAATGTCTATGTACGGCGGCACGAGAACACGGGCGATCGTCCGTTAGTCATGCTAGAGGCTCACTCGGATGAGGTCGGCTTCATCGTGCAGGCGATTCTCCCTAATGGCATGATTCGTTTTCTTAGTCTCGGTCGTTGGGTTGAATCTAATGTTCCGGCGCATCGCGTCCGCGTGCGTAATATCCATGGAGATTTCGTGATGGGCCTCATCGCCAGTAAGCCACCACATTTCACCTCTGCGGAGGACTTGGGTAAAACACCTAAATTGTCTGAGATGGTAATTGATGTCGGTTCAACTTCGTATGAAGATACCGTTGAAAAGTTCGGGATCAGAATTGGTGCCCCCATCGTCCCTGATGTGACTTTCAGAACGCTCGATCATCAAGAAGACTGGTTTGTCGGCAAAGGATTCGACTGCCGAATCGGCTGTGCAGCTGAAGTGATGGCTCTTGACCTGTTGGCAGGAGAGGATCTTGCCGTTGATGTCACAGGCGTTTTTTCTTCGCAAGAAGAAGTGGGGACGAGAGGCATCAAAGTAAGTGTCGGCCAGGTAAAACCTGACTTAGCCATTTGTTTTGAGGGCTGCCCCGCCGATGACACATTCAGCGAACCTTACATGATTCAGACAGCGGTAGGTAAAGGGCCAATGCTGAGACACTTTGATGTTTCGATGATTACGAATCCTCGGTTTCAACGCTACGCACTCGATCTGGCCGCCGAAAAAGGCATCCCCTGCCAAGACTCCGTGCGGAGTGGCGGCGGCACTGACGGATCAGTGATTCATCTTGCGGAAAATGGAATCCCTTGCATCGTCATCGGCGTTCCCGTGCGTTATGTTCACACGCACTACGGCATCAGCTGTTACAGCGACATGGCAGCAGCCGCTGAACTCGCTGCTGAAATCTGCCGTGAGATGACTGTGGAGAGGATTGGTGGGTTTTGAAGCGCTTGCTCTGACCCACTGGTCAATATCTTGACCTTTGTGATTTAAACCCGAGCCCCGAAAGCTCGGGTTGTTTTTTTGACCTTGCGCCTACCCCACGGGTCAAGATCCAGACCTCTGTGAATTGCTCCCCCGTTCAGCTCCCGCTACCCAACTGGTCAAGATCCAGACCTCTGTGTAGCGCCCCCCAATCCCCCTCCGGAACTGCGACAAATTGTTGTAATTTGTTGCAATTTGTCGCACCCATGCACGCCTTTTTGCCCTTATTCTTAACGCATGGATATCAAGGTTTTTATCAGTTTTTGGTCAGCGGCCAGGTTGTGGAATATTCCCTTCCTCTATCAAGCGTTCGCATCCTATCTTACGGGTAGGATGGAGTACACCGTTTTCAACTCCGGAGACAGATTTTCGGGGCCTGATGTGAAAGTACATCTTTGTACTGCTAAGCTGCCGGATAATGCTGTCACGATTTTGAACGGCAAACCTATCGTGTCGCCTGCATATCTGTTCGTCCAGTTATGCTCGGAGCTGAAAATCAACCAGGCGATTCTCCTCGGTTGCATGATGTGTAGCAGAATTGACGGAAAACCACCACTCACGAACGTCGCTGAGCTCCGTGAATTCGCTTCAAGTCTCCGCTACGTCCCTGGAGCTCCTCGCGCACTGGACGCACTGACTTATGTGCGGGAAAACTTCTACTCGTACATGGAAATCATGACCTACATGAAGCTCGACCTGCCCAATCGTCTGGGCGGTTTCGGTGCGCCCGGCAACCCTATTATTAATGGAACTATCGAGATCACTGATGATGAAAGACGATACCTCGGCCAAAAAGAATGTTATCTCCGCCCGGACTTCCTTTATGAAGAACATAAAGTGATTATCGAATACTACGGCCAAGAGCACTCAGAAAAGCTTCAGAAAATCAGAGACACCAGGAGGGAAAAGATACTGCGCGAAAAAGGCTACAAAGTTGTGGTCATCCGCAAAGAGGACCTCTACAACCTGAAAAAATTCGAGAAGCTCCTCCGCCTTCTTGCAAACTTCTTCATGAAGCGCATCCGCATCCGTTGCCCCCTGTACAAAGAAAAGTTCGAAAAAACCCGCGACTTGTTGCCCCGCGAAATTCCCGATAATTCCGTATATGACATCGCTCTCGAAAAATTCCGCAGTGAGGAGCTCCAGTGGTTCTTTGTAGCAATGAGAATCCTGGAGCGAGAACGATAGCTACGCTGATGCTGTTCTTTTTTTGATCTGTTAATGAGTGGTCCGGGCATCTTTTAGGTCATTAAGCTTTCCCATCTTTGCAATGAAATTTTTGCTGCTGAAGAGCAGTTCTGAAGTCGCCATCCACGTGAGGATGGCTAGAGGTGTTGCATTTCAGTAGGAATACTACCCCTAGGCTGCTCCTGAGCAGGGGGGTAGGGAGGGATTGAAATGGAGTTCTAAGTTGGTCTCATTGCCGGCTTAGAGTTCTCGGTTGAAGTAGATTCGGGTGGAGCAGAGAAAAGCTGTAACTTCAGGGGTGGGATGCGTGGTGCGTCCTTACACAGAGGTCGATAAATGGACCGGCGTATCCTACAATAGTAAAATAAAACCCGACCACCCGACCACCCACCCAAGAAAGGACACTCCCATTCAATGAACTCAAAAGAATTACTACAGAAAATCTCCAACGCCAACGGACCTTCAGGCTTCGAGGATGAGGTCAGCCAAATTATCCTCGAGCAAACCAAGGACTTCGGCGAGCAATCACAGGACTCTCTCTTAAATATCTATATTAAGCGCACCGAAAATGTTGAGAACGAGAAGGACGAAACCGATAACACCCATCCCCACCGCCCCACCGTCCTTCTCGATGCCCACATGGACGAGGTCGGTTTCATCGTTCAGGCAATCACCAACAACGGCCTTCTCAGAATCCTCGGCCTCGGCGGTTGGCTGCCCGCCAGCGCAATCGCTCAGAAAGTGCGCGTAAGAACTTCAAACAATGAGTGGATTTCTGGCGTCATTGCCAGCAAACCCCCGCATTTCGCCTCGAAAGAGGATCGCAGTAAAATGCCGGAAATGAGTGATCTCCGCGTAGACATCGGTGCAGAGTCCGCCGACGAAGCCAAGGACACTTTCGGCATCCGCATCGGCGCTCCGGTGGTTCCCGACGTTGAATTCACCGCCATGCCCCAGAAAGACGGCTTCTACATCGGCAAAGCTTTCGACGATCGGATCGGCTGCGCTGCCAACGTCCTCACCCTCAAGGAACTCCAGGGCGAGCAGCTCGACGTGAATATCACAGCCGCTTTCTCCGTCCAAGAGGAGGTCGGCACCCGCGGCGCGCGCGTGGTCGCGAACCGCACGAAGCCCGACATCGCCATCTGCTTCGAGGGCACCCCCGCCGACGACACCTTCAGCGAGCCCTACATGATCCAGGCCGCGGTCGGCAAGGGCCCCATGCTCCGTCACTTCGACTCAACGATGATCGCGAATCCCCGTTTCCAGCGCTTTGCCTTGGATTTGGCCAAAGCCGAAGACATCCCCTGCCAAGAATCTGTACGAAGCGGCGGCGGTACAAACGCCGGTGCCATCCACCTGTCAGATCAGGGTATTCCAACCATCGTCATCGGTGTGCCGGTCCGCTACATTCACTCCCACCACGGAATTGCGTCCCTCGATGACCTCGAGAACGCCGCAAAACTCGCCGCTGCCATCTGCCGTAAACTCTCAGCAGAGGTTCTGAAGGACTTCTAATACACAGGTCTGGATTTTGACCTCTGGGGTGCAGGCAGGTCACGGCTCTTCAATTGCAGAGGTCTCGATATTGACCTTGGATCAAGCCAAAGAAACAGCCGGTCCCAAGCAAGGGCCGGCTGTTTCAGTTAAATCTTCATTTAAAGAATCTTCAGTTCTCAGTCAAAGGTCCACACCCTTAACACACCATCACCGCTGCACCCTACCCGAGCCGTCGCCGGACATGAGTTTTTTGACTTCGTCGGCGGTGACGAGGTTGAAGTCGCCGTCGATGGAGTGCTTGAGGCAGCTGGCGGCTACGGCGTACTCCAAGGCGTCCTTGTGGTCGTCGTAGTTGTTCAGGCCGTAGATGAGGCCGCCGGAGAAGGAGTCGCCGCCGCCGACGCGGTCGACGATGTCGGTGATGTCGTAGCGGCGCGAACGGTAGAATTCGTTGCGGTCGTTGATGCAGGCGGACCAGCCGTTGTGGTCGGCGCTGAAGCTTTCGCGGAGGGTGACGGTGATGATCTGGACGTTGGGGAATTGATCGAGGACTTTGTTGGTGAGGTCCTCGTAGTGTTTGATGTCGAGTTCGCCGGATTCGACTTCGACCTCGGAGTCGGCGACGGTGATGCCGAGGGATTTTTGGACGTCCTCTTCGTTGGCGACGATGACGTCGACGTACTTCGTGAGCTCACTCATGACTTCGTGGGCTTCTTTGCCATATTTCCAGAGGTTTTTGCGGTAGTTGAGGTCGCAGGAGACGGTGAGGCCGGCGTCCTTGGCGGCTTTGACGGCGGCCAAAGACAAGTCCGCAGCCGATTCCGACAAAGCGGGGGTGATGCCGGTGATGTGGAGCCAGCCGTAGCCCTCGAAGGCGGAGCTGAAGTCGAAGTCCTCGGCTTTGGCCGTCGAGATGGCGGAGTCGGCGCGGTCGTAGACGACCTTGGAGGGGCGCTGGTTGGCGCCGGTCTCGAGGTAGTAGATGCCGATCCGGGAGTCGGGGACGTAGTGGATCTTGTCGGTGCCGACGTTGTAACGGCGAAGTTCGCGCGCGCAGGCGGTGCCGATGTCGTTGGCGGGGAGCGCGGTCAAGAAATCGACCTCTGCACCGTAGTTGGCCAAAGACACCGCAACGTTCGCTTCACCACCGCCGAAGGTGGCCTCGAGGGAGGGGGATTGGAAGAAACGCTCGCGACCGGGGGATTTCAGGCGCAGCATAATCTCGCCGAATGTAATGTACTTCATAAAAGGTTAACCTCCAAAAAATAAAATAGTTACCCCTATTTTAGCATGCCGGAGTAGGGATAACGCCTTGTGAATGTGGGAAATGGTGGCTATTCGTCGGAGCTTTCCGAATCGGAATCCTCCATCTGCTCCACCCGGTACGCCGCGGTGATTTCGGCGATGTACGTGTAGTGGTAGTCTTTTTCGGGGTAGTTGGCTTTGGCCAGATCATCGTCGAAGAACTTCTTGGGCTCGATCTGGGAGCGGTAGATGACGGTGCAGTTGAGGATGAGGCTGGCCTGCTCGAGGGAGGGAATCTTGTCGACGCGGCCGAGGGTGAGGCCGGCCTTCTCGAGCTTGTTCTCGTCGCGGCCGGAGACGGAGCCGATGTATGAGAGCTTCTCGTGGTTCTCGGCGGTGGGGGGCAGGAAGTTGATGCTGAATTTGCCCTTTTTGTCGACGAAGCCTTTGGTGTAGCGCTGCGGGCGGAGGTAGATGGTAACGGTGGGTTTGCCCCAGAGAATGCCGAGGCTGCCCCAGGAAATGGTCATGGCGTTGGAGTGTTTTTTGCCGCCGGCGGCTACGGCGACCCAGTTTTCGCCCAGCTCCTCCCAGACGTTGAGGTCAAGATCCTTGAGATCGACAGGTACATAGTTATTCATTGGTAAGCGTCCTCCCGGTGACAAATGTTAAAACTTTCTCAAAATTTTCAGCTACATAATACACGGATTCGAAAGATTTTTCCGCTCAGCCGCGGAAAGCGCCCCAAACTGTACAGTTTACGGAATTCCTGTGCTACAATATGAAAGGTTTTTAACATCATTTACCGAAGGGGAGCCTATGCGGGACGAATTCCTGAACCTGATCGAAGAGCTTGAAACCCAGGCTAACAATAGAATCGCCGAAGCTAAGATTGAAGCGGAAGAAATCCGTCAGCAGGCGGGAAGGGATGCGGCTGAAATCGTCCAGGAGGCCAGGCGCGGACGTCGTTCCGTTGCCGATATCCAGCAAGATAGCGACCGCATTACCGATGCCGGCACCGCTGATGAAGCGGCCGTCGAGGAATACCGCAAGGCCGCTTTGGCCAGACGCCCGGAAGCCGTCAAGCAGATCCTGGCAGCACTGGAGGCCTAAACCATGGCTATTGCCCAGATGAAACGAGTGGAGCTTGTCGCTTCACGCTCTGATAAATATGCCCTGCTGAACTTTTTACAGGATGCGGGTGTCGCAGACCTCCAGGAGAATCCCGAGCTCCAGGAGCAGCTCGAGGCGCGCGGCCTTTTGGCCAAAGACCCGGGCAACGTCTTCGACATCCACGATAATCAGGACTATTCCGATCTGATGCACATTCTGCGTCGCCCCGAGAGCGCCAATCACCTGATGCTCGCGGCGGTTGACGAGCCGACCGTGCGCGAGGCGATCGTCGAGACCGAGCGTTGGCAGCAGCGCGTGGACGCTGTGCTGAAGACCCTGCGTCCCTTCGACGACGAGAAAAAGCCCCTGTTTACAGTGCGCCGTCCGCAAACTTTCGCGGATTACGATGCAGTGTTTTCCGAGCAGGAGCGCTACCTCTCCCTGATCGAGGAGATCGAGGCGCTGACCAACGAGCAGCGCCAGGCGGACGAAAGTCTCGCCGCCCAGAAGAGCCATCTCAACGCCCTCGAGCCCCTGAAAGAGATCAGTCTCCCGGACCCGGTCACCGAAGGCCGTATCCGCAGTGCCGCCGGCTACTTCCGCACTGAGGAGGAATATCACGCTCTGCTTGAGCAGGCCAAAACCGCCAACCTCCCCCTCGCCGGCAAAATCGTGACGGCCCGCGAACTTCAGGTCATCGCGCTTTTCGCCTGGCCCTACTCCGAAGACGAGCGCGCCCGCCGTCTGCTCGCCGAATCCCCTCTCCAGAGCTTCCCGGCTACAACCGAAGAGGAACGTAAGGGTAACTTCGCCGCCGCCTACAGTCGGCAGGAAAAACGGATTGAAGAGACCGAGAGCCTTCTTGAAAACTTACAGGTCAAGATTCGGACCTTTGCAAACGAGATCCCCAACCTCGAAACCCTGTACGACATTCAAGAGGGCGACCTCCGCGGCCTACGGGCGAATCTGAAGCTCATCGACAGCAGCAATCTCTTCATGCTGACCGGTTACGTGCCGGCAAAAGCAGCCGATAAACTCAATAAAGAACTCAACGAACGCTTCGAACTTTACGCAACCTTCCAGGACCCCGCAGAAGATGAGGATGTCCCCTCACTGCTGGTGAACCCTGAACCCACCAGACCGATCGAGGCGATTCTGCTGACCTTCAGTCCGCCGAGTTATACGAATGACCTCGACCCGTCTTTTATTATGATGTTTTCCTATGCTTTCTTCTTCGGCTCGATGCTGAGTGACATCGGCTACGGCCTGCTCCTCGCGATCGGCTGTCTGCTGGGCCTCTACAAGTTCAAGGCCGAAGGCGGCATGCGCCAGATGCTGAAAGTTTTCCTCTCAGGCGCAATCGTCAGTATCGGCTTCGGGATTCTTTACGGCGGCTTCTTTGGCAACCTGTTACCAGCCGTTACCAACGACCGCATCGCGCTGCCCGTACTCTGGTTCGACCCGATGAATGAACCGATCAACCTCATGATCTGGTGCGTGGTCTTCGGGGCGGTCCATCTCTTCATTGCGATGGGTCTGGATATCTACAACAAAGTCCGCCAGGGCAACTGGTATGACGCGGCTTTCAGCGTCGCGCCCTGGTACCTGATCATCGGGGGGATCGGCCTGCTGGTGCTGGGCGTGCCCTATGCGATGTGGGTCATCATCGCCGGCGCGACAGTGATTCTGCTGATGAGCTCCCGTGAGAAGAACCCGATCAAGCGCCTGGTGGGGGGCCTCCTCGGCCTCTACAGTGTGACCGGCTGGCTGTCGGATCTCCTGTCCTATACCCGTATTTTGGCCCTGACCCTCGCCACGAGCGTTATCGCCATGGTCGTGAATGTCATGGCGGCAATGGTCGGCGGGGGTGGCGGTTTCCGAGTAATTTTCCTCGTGCTCGTGCTTTTGGCCGGACACGGACTCAATATCGCACTCTCCACGCTGAGCGCTTACGTTCACGCGTCGAGGCTCCATTACGTGGAGTTTCTCGGTCGCTTCTACGAGGGCGGCGGCAAGCTCTACGAACCGCTGAAATATGAAGGCAAATACACACGCCTCACTGAAACCCGCAATCTCCCTGGCACGGCTGCCGAAACGACCGGCCGTAACAGGTAAGATAGTATAGAACAAACCAAAGGCAATTATAGGAGGAACTATGGTTTTCGAATTCACACACACAGCCCTGGCAGCAACCTGGGCGAGCGTACTCAACGGCGGCGTTTTCGCGCTGATGGGCGGCGTCCTGGCGGCAATTCTGGCCGGCCTCGGCTCGGCCAAAGGCGTCCGCCTCGTGGGTTCCGCAGCA
>CAZJTS010000042.1:0-3225 GCA_964548975.1 uncultured Fastidiosipila sp. | reverse complement strand
GTCATGACCGAGAAGCCCGAACTCTTCGGTAAGCTGATCATCTTACAGGCGCTCCCCGGCACGCAGGGCATCTACGGCCTGCTGGTCTGGTTCTTCGTCATGAACTTCGCCGGCTTCTTCGACGGCACATCCAGCGAACTTTCCCTCTTCAAGGGCTTCCTGTTCTTCCTGGCGTGCCTCCCGATCGCTGTCATCGGCTACTTCTCCGCCGTACATCAGGCCAGAGTCGCTGCTGACGGTGTTTATCTCGTGGCCAAAAACCCGGGTGAGCAATCCAAAGCGATCACACTGTCGGCCATGGTCGAGACCTACGCCATCTTCGCGCTGCTGGTCTCCGTCCTGTCCATCATCATGGTGTCGGGGCTGCAGATTTAGGCATGGCTATGGACGGAGTAGATACCCTACGTAAGCGCATCCAGGACGAGACCGATCTCACCGTCGAGAGCCTCCTGAGCAGTGCTCGCCAGGAGCGTGACTCTGTGCTCGCCGGCGCCCGGCAGGAGGCGGACCGTATCCGTGAGGAGAATGAGGCGAGGGAGTCTCGTTTGGCCAAAGAACGGGACATCCAAAAACAGGCCATCTCACGACTGGAAGATCGGCGCCGACAATTGCGGGTGAAGCAGGAAATCCTACAGGAGACCCTCACTGAAGTGGTCCACACGCTCGAGAATCTCCCTGCCGAGGAGCGCCGGAAACTCTACTCGGCATGGCTGAAAAATGCCGGTGCCGACCGCCAGACCATCACCTTCGCGGAAGCGGATCAGGCCTGGGCGGGCGCATTTATTGCCGAGCACTATCCCGAGCTCACGGTCGACCCCGAAGCGGGCCAGTTCAGCGGCGGGTTTATCCTGCGTGAAGAACGGAGCTGGCAGGATTACCGCTTCGAGTCGGTGATCAAACAGAATGAGAATCAATGGCTGAGTCAGGCCGCGGAAATTCTCTTTCCGGAAGGAGATTAAGCATGCGGCAATCGGTCTGGAATCGTGAACCAAAGCTGGATCCCGAGCTCGCGGCGGCCACAGGGCGCCTGCGGGTGCTGGAAGAGCGTATGCTTTCGACCGAAGATTTCCGCAGGCTCGCCACCGACACCGTCTCTTTCGCGGAGCGGGCGGATATCCTCGAACGCGCGGGCTACACCGGCGACGGATCGCTCGAAAGCCGTGTCCTCAAGGCGCGCGATCAGAATGATCGCCTCCTGAAAGAATTGAGCGGTACCGACGAGGAGAGCCTCAGCACCTTCTTGCTGCTCGATCTTGACTA
This sequence comes from uncultured Fastidiosipila sp., assembly GCA_964548975.1. Classification (GTDB taxonomy): domain Bacteria; phylum Bacillota; class Clostridia; order Saccharofermentanales; family Fastidiosipilaceae; genus JAAYZH01. The sequence continues at coordinate 1,965 of CAZJTS010000042.1, read as the reverse complement.
TCACAATGCGAAGGCTATGGTGCGGTATTTTGTCCTCTTGCAGCAGGAAATGAATCTGAGCCGGGCTTTGGCCGAAGAGACGACAGATAATTATGAAGACATTGAGGGGGAGTTCCCCGTGGCGCTCTATCCTCTACTGCGCGCTACGGCGCCGACGCCGATCGGCTTGCTCTACGAAACGACGCTCCGCTTGATGCAGGGTGAGGAGCCGGCGGACGCGCCCCAGGGCATCCGGCCACTCTTCTTCGAGCATCTGAAGCGGATCGTGCGACAGGCCTCTCGGGCAACCGACCTGGCCGACACGGATCTCTTGGCGGATCGACTGAGCTTCGCTGAAATGATCACGCTCGCCGACCGCTCGAAACATAAAGACTATCTCAGGGACTTTATCTCCATTCTCGCCGACAATGCGAATCTGGAAACGCTCCTCAGGGTGCGCCGCGGCCGGCGGGGGACGGCATTCCTCAAGCAGGCGCTGGTGCCGGGGGGCAGGGTGCCGGAGTCCGAGATCATTGACCTTTACGCGGCTGATGAACTGAAATTACGGGGGGCGTGGTCTGAGTCGCTGCTCAGTATTGTGCTCCGCCGCGTGCCGGATTATGAGACCCGGGACGACATTAAAGCCCTTGGTCAAGATTTGGACCTGTGCATTTTGAAGCTCGCAGCCCTGGGCAAACGCAGCACGGCGGGGGCGGAAGCCGTGGCGGGCTACTGGCTCGGACGCCGCCTGGAAATGAAAAATATCAGAATCATCCTGCAGGCGGTGGCGCGCGGCCTTTCAACGGACGAAACACTGGCCCTCATCCGCCCGGCCTATAAGGGGTACACATTATGAAGCAGGAAATAGCGGTTATCGGAGATCCGGGCAGTGTCATTGCCTATCGCGGCCTCGGGTTCACGGTGGTGTCACTGGAGGACTATAAGGGCGCCGAGAAGGAGCTCTACCGACTGATTGACAGTAAGCGCTTTGCGATTATTTATATAACGGAGCCTTTGGCCAAAGCCTGCCAGCACATTCTGGACAGGTACCGTCAGGAGACCCTGCCGGCGATCATCCCGATCCCGGCCTCGAACGACAGCGGCGGTTATGCCCTGGCGAACTTGAAGGAATCGGTCATCCGGGCGATCGGCTTCGACGTCTTACAGAATAAAAAGAAAACGGAGAATAGGAATGAGTAAAGCGGAATTTTCCAGCAAAGGCCGTATCCTGAAGATCGCCGGCCCCCTCGTGGTGGCGGAAGCGATGCAGGATGTGCGCATGTTTGACGTGGTCCGTGTGGCCGATGCCGGCCTGATCGGTGAAGTTATCGAGATCAAAGGCGACCGGGCCTCCATCCAGGTCTACGAAGAGACCGCCGGCCTCCTGCCGGGCGAGCCGGTGGAATCAACGGGCGTGCCCCTTTTGGTTGAACTGGGCCCCGGCCTCATCGGCAATATGTACGACGGCATTCAGCGCCCGCTGAAGAAACTGGAAGCGATCTCCGGCAACCGCATCGGCCGTGGCGTATCGAGTCCGACCCTGGACCGCGAGCAGACCTGGCCCTTTGTGCCGGTTGTGAGTACCGGCCAGACCGTGACCGCGGGCGATATCCTGGGCACGGTTCAGGAGACCTCGGTTCTGGAGCACCGGATTATGGTGCCCGCCGACCTGAAGGGGGACTGGGAGCTGGCCTCGGTTGTCGCAGAAGGCGACTACAAGGTAACAGATACCATCGCCACGCTCCGCCGCGAAGGCTCGGACGACATCGAAGTCAATCTTTTCCAGCGCTGGCCCGTTCGCGTCGCCCGGCCTCATGCCGGTAAGAAGAGCCCCAACACCCCAATGATCACGGGTCAGCGGGTGGTGGACACGTTTTTCCCTATCGCGAAGGGCGGTACCGCTGCGGTGCCCGGGCCTTTCGGCAGCGGTAATTCAAAAGTATTTTTTATCATAGTTTGATTTTTGAAAGTTGGTATTATAAAAAC
>CAZJTS010000041.1:7913-13473 GCA_964548975.1 uncultured Fastidiosipila sp. | reverse complement strand
CACAGAGATCTATCGGGATCCAACGAGTGATCTATACCTTTATGTAGGAAAGGAGATCACAAACGTTTATGCACAGGTCGAAGTTGCGGAGCAAATCGTGCGTGGTGAAGATATCTTTGTCGCCTTACAGAGTGACTGGCTTCAGATGGCCTATGAGAGAGACTGGCCCGAGACGAGAGAGCTGGAAGGCGAACTACTTGTGTCTGATGATACACTCTATCTTAGAAGCGATATTCTTGGTGTTCGAGAACCATTAACCGAGGCAAAACCACTTCCTCCTGCTGGACTTGAAGAAGCTTTTGCAGAACAACAGAAACAGCAAGCAAAAGCCAGTGAGAATCATAGTATCGCACCCTGGTTATTCCTGGAGGGACAGGTGCTTTCTTTCTCAGAATATGCCGGACATCTCCCTGCTGGTTTTCACTATCTCGATTCCGTCAAGAAAGAAGCCAATCACCCCGTGGAAGAACTGGAACTTTCCAGTAATTTTCTCCCCGTAGGAGCAAAGATCTTTGCTTCAACGGATTGGCCAGGATTCTACTTTGGTGAGCGAGAAGACGGTTTATACCAGCTATTCACAACAAAGGTATTGTGCGGCGAAACTATCTGGGTCGATGGGGAACTGTATGTTTCCATTCACACACCGAGTGAAGAGGTACGCAAAACCAATCCGTTAAGTTATCAGACCGCAGAATTGCCGGAAGGCTTTAGCGCGTTTGCCGAAAGCGAGCGCTTGTTGCCGGAGCAGTATTTTGCTATTCCAGCGACGGGTACCTACCACGTTGTGCCTCTAATGGATGGGGCTCGCCTCTTCCGGGCAAAACCAGGCGGAGTGCTACTGGTAAAACAGGAGGGGCGGTATGGTGGAGGCTATGAAATCTTTCTGCCGGCAAGTGCGTTGGGTACAGGTGTTGCAGAACGGTAAATATGGGTTACCCCAGTATGTTTGACTCCTGGTACGAGAGTTTTAATGTCTTGATCTCATAGGGGCCAAAGCGGAGGTGAAGGTCTTCCATGGGAAGTTCTTCGATCACACTTTCCAGGAGATCACAGATGCGAATCTTTCGGACACTCTCCGGAACTTTCAGCCTTGTGGTACAAGCCTGTCCCAGACTTTCATAGACTCTTATTATTATTTCATCTGTTGCTTGTGCCAGTGTGACGCACTCTACTTGTAGGTTTGGTTCGCTGAATTGAAGAAGTGAAAACGCAAGAGGAACGTCGGATGAGATTTGATTCCTGGCTGCTACAGGAATTTCCCAGCAAGGCTGATTAAACATAATGGCTTCTTCAATGACTTCAGCCTTTCGCCAATGGCCCAGATGTGGATACAAAGCATAACGGAAGTGATGCACACCCATATCTGCTTCTGGGTCCGGGTACTTACTCGATCGAAGCAGAGACATACGCACGAGTTGTTCCCGAAGGTGGTAGCCATATTTACAATCGTTGAATATCGCACAGCCATAGTCGGATTCGGAAATGTCCACCCATTTGTGGGCCAGTACTTCGAACTGTGCGCGTTCCTGCGGTGTGCTGTCTAGGAGGCTTCTTGAAATATTGCCGAACTGGATGTCACACTGGGCTTGATTCGCTTCCAGGTCCAAAGGGAAATCCACTTTTAAGAAAAGATGCGCTTCATGCCAGTCGACTGTGGTGTCGAACGTTATGACACGGCGATCCACATAGAGCACAATCTCTTGCTGTAGAGAAGATCTCCCGAACGATTCTTCGAAGTGAAGGACGATCTTTCGGTCATCCTGGTACTTACATGTGAGGCTCTTGTTCTGGTCAATCTCCCAGTAGCGGTCATGTGCGTAGATCTCAGTGTTCCAGGCATCATATTCCAGAGGGATATCCTGAAATAGACGTAAGCGATTCGCACAAGTGTTCTGCGGGAGGATATCTCGACCGGCTTCTTTATCGTAAAGACCTGCGATTTGGCCATTAGAAAGAAAACGAATACGTAAGAAAGGGTTTTCATAAAGGAGATTCTCAGTGTCGAACGTATGCTTTATAGTTTTCTTGTTTGCTGCGGTGGACGGGATAAAGGTCCAACCTAACGAAGGGACTCGTATATCTGTCCAAATCGATTCGACGTGCTTCCCCGTAATAGGGAAACCATGTGGATTGACCAGCAGTACGCCATCTGATTCATTGGGTACAGCGTCTGTAAGTATTTGAAGACGCTCTTGTATGATAGCGTTGGTTCTACGGAGAACTTCGCGATACTCTGCGGCTGCTACTTTATAGACTTCAGCAATTGCTGTTCCGGGGAGGATGTCATGAAATTGATTACGTAATACGACCTGCCACTCTTCTTCTAGAGCTACTCGATTCTTATGTCCGAAAAAACGAGTTAACGCACAGAGGAATTCTGTTTTTACGAGCTGCGCTTCTGTCTGGCGGTTTAGTTTTTTGATGTCAGATACCGTTGTCAGTGTGCCTCGGTGGTATTCTAGAGGAATTTCCCCCTTCCAGACAGGAAAATTAACTATTTTCGTGCGTGCTTCCAGCGTATGGAAAAACGCGCCTACGGAACTTCTTTTTATATGCGGTATGCGAGGCAGGGGATGGATCAGCCTTCGTTGCCGTTCGAGCATGTCCCGGGTAGGGCCGCCGCCGCCATCGCCCCAGCCGAAGACCTGTAACAGATCTCTGTTCAAGGGTTTATTCTGATAACGCTGCCAACTACCGGCGAGTTGCTTGACCTCCATGGTGCCATTGTAGGTTGTTGAAAACTGCTTGTCTGTTTGCGGAGTTGGGTACTTCACAAAGTTTGTCGTGGTGATGAAATGCGCTAAGACCTGTGAGCCGTCGATCCCTTCCCAATAGAAGCTGTCGTAGGGAAAACGATTCGTATCATTCCACCCGATCTTCGTAGTGCTGAAATACTTGACGCCTGCCAGTTTCATAAGTTGGGGGAGTGAAGCGGTAAAACCAAAGGCATCTGGGAGCCAGAGGACTTCGGACACCACGCCGAATTCTACCCGGAAGAATCGTTTCCCATAAAGAATTTGACGGACGAGGCTTTCGCCCGAAGGAAGATTGGTGTCCGGTTCTACCCAGCTTGCCCCTTCTACTTCCCAGCGTCCTTCATGGACTTTCTCTACGATTTGTTGGTAGAGCCCAGGCTGATCTTCTTTCAGGTAGGCATAGAGTTGTGCCTGACTGAACAGAAAACGGTACTCCGGATATGCTTCCATCAGGTGAAGGGCTGAGGATACAGAGCGGATCGATTTCTCTCTGGTCTGATTTACTGTCCAAAGCCAGGCTACATCAATATGTGTAGAACCGATCGAATGGAGAACCAGTGAGTGTTCTTCGAGAGTCGCTTGATAAAATCGGTCCGCTAGATATGAGCGAGCTTTTGCGATACTGTCGTAGAAATGCTGACCTGTCCATTCTCGCGTATCAAGAATCTGGAGTGCGTTGAAGAGTATTTCTGCGACCTGGGCTTTGGCCGGATCAGCATCTTCTAGAATTTCCAGAAGCTCTAGCGGGATGAGAAGATCATAATAAAGTCCCTGAATTTCCTGCGCACATTCGACTATGCGCAGATCCAAGAATATATCTGGATAGGTCGTATTGCTGTATAGGTAAAGCTTGACCGTGTGTGCTTCAGGTTCAGGATCGTTCGGAAGTTGAATATGTGTGTGATTCATATCCAGGCCGGTGCACAGGCGATCGTCGAGATAAGCAAAAAACTGGGGATTATTATAGTTCCAGATATCCGTAGCGCCGGTCTGCACCTGTAGGTAGTGCGGGTTGTTGCTTCTCTCTAATGGGGGGATAGACACACGGATCCCATAATGCTGATCCGGCGCGCCTAACCCCTCAAGAGGTCGGAGAGGCTGCCAGTTCTGCTTCTCGTCGAACAGTAGATCCCACGAATGTTCCCCGCAGACTAAATATTCCATATCTCTTATAGGATGAATCTCTTGCCAGATGTGCTTTTCTGCTTCTTTTAAAAAGGCTTTACAACGCATAATCAGAGAATGAATTTTATAGCTTTCCATGAGTGCCGATCGACTTTCTAAGAAGGGAGAATAGGTACCATAATTATAACATGACGACGTAGGGCTTGGTCTTCTCTTACTTGGAGCAATGTCAGAATTAGCAAAAATATATTAATAGCGTATATGTCATAATTCATGCCTACTTCTTATGATAATTAAATTATATATAATAGGTGTGTAATAAATACAGGTTGATTTATTATTTATTAGTATGTGACGGTGATTGGCCAAATGATGGTTTGGCTTCGGCGTCTGATTTTTGGCCAAAGTGTGTACTATTTAACTGGCGCCACACGGCAAACGATTTTCACCGCAACGGCTATGAGTGCGGTATTCCCTATGGGGCTGGTTCTCGTCTCCTATTTGTTGATTGTCTGGGGATACTGGAAATTGTCTGCGGACCAGCTCATCGGATCGCGATTCTATATTACAACGGAGGTTGTGCTTTTGCCTATCGGATTTCTTCTGGTCTGTGCTCTTAGCAGCTTGCTTCTTGTACACCTTTCGATAAGACGTATGAAGCCTGTGGAAATGCTCAGGAATGCCTAGGAGTGGTCGACATGAAAAAGATTTCGTATGTTTTCCGTGAGATACGTGCGAGCTACCGTCAAGGGCCTCTGTTAAGCATGTTTTTTCTTTTCCTTATGGCTGTTGCTGCATTTATGTATATCTTTCTTTATCTGAATAACACGGCCAAAGTAAAAGTCAATGATCATTCCTACATAGGAAGAAAGTATGTATATCGGGTGTCCGCAGCCGATATTCGGCAGCTGGAAGCTGTGGGACCCGCAATTCCGCATGTGGTTTTTCTTCGTGTGCATATGTATTTTTCACATCCAGAGATTCATTATCAAACGTCTGCAGAAGACCGCTATATTTCACCCGCAGGACTTGGAGGTGAGCCTCTGATCATACAGGGGTCTTTCAGCTTTAAACCTGTAAACTACTATATTACCAAGGGACCTGAAACGTATTCCCTGCATACACAGGAGGGTGCTGCGATTGTTTCCAGCTCTTTTCGGGACAGGCGGGCTAAGGACCTCGAAGAGACAATCGAAATCAATCAGCAGACCTTTGTGTTGGACGCTGAAGTAACAATCTTTGAGGATTTTCTTGTGAAGGCGTCTGACCTGGCCCGGATGATGTCGGAAGATCAGCTCGCTGAATTAGAAATCTATACTGATCACATCCTTCCTGCGGATGAAGAGACAGCACTACAGTCCAGTCTACAATCCTATATACAGGGGGTAGTGGAGCTTCCCGGACAAGCCTTAAAAGATACCATGCGTTCTGCCAGAACGCAGATGCCCGGGATCTCCGTTATGTACGTATTCCTGCTGGCTTCTCTACTCACAATTGTCTACGAACTCATGCAAAGGTTAAGAAAACGGCATAAGGTCGCATTACTTCTTGGAGAAAACCAAAGGCTTATACGCCAGTCTTTTTTTTACGGGCCTGCTCTTGGTCAACGTGCCTGTAAACTCGATGGTGTCGTTTCTTTATGGCCTCTTCTACCAATCCGTTTTTGAACCGATGAATTA
>CAZJTS010000041.1:0-7813 GCA_964548975.1 uncultured Fastidiosipila sp. | reverse complement strand
TAGATAGAAATGAGCTTGTCCTACTGCTTCTTTCTCTCGTTCTCATCAACGTACTCGCAAGCCTACCTTTTGTTCTCTATATAAGGCCCGATCGGTATTTGAGCTTACAAAGAAAGAGATACTTGTCATGATTCATTTAGAAGAGATTACCAAAGAATATCGTTATGATGGGGGATCGGTGAAGGCCTTACAGGGTTTATCACTTCAGATTCATGCAGGTGAATTTGTGGCTATTGAAGGCGCATCCGGTTCTGGGAAAACCACGTTGTTGTCTATTGTGGGTTGTCTTGATTCGGCAGATCAGGGGGTGTACTTGTTTCATGGAAAGCCAGTAGCACGTGCGGAAAGTAAAGCGGGATCACGTTTTCGAAATCAAAGCATCGGCTATGTGATGCAGGATTTCGCCCTGATCGATAACGAAGACTTGTTGTTTAATTGTACGCTACCTGCGTATTTTGGCCAGATGACCTTATCGCAGGCTCGCGTAAGGGCAAAAGCACTGCTTAAAGAACTCGGTCTGGGGGGGCTCGAGAAAAAGAAAGCGAACCAGTTGTCTGGTGGCCAGAAGCAAAGGGTTGCGATTGTGCGAGCGCTGCTGATGGATGCACCGGTTCTGCTGGCAGATGAGCCTACTGGCTCATTGGATAGTGAAACCTCCAAACAAATCATGCAGATTTTTACACGCCTGAACCAGACCGGCAAAACGATTCTGATGGTGACGCATAGCAAGGAGATTGCAGCGTATGCGACACGGTCTGTTCAATTGAAGGATGGGCAGGTGCTCAGCGATAGCCGGGAAATGAACGAAAACCTGGCTTGCGACATACGAGCGATTGTCCTGAAATCGTAAAGTATCCCGCTTGCTTTAGGGTATATTTGTGGAAATTTCGTGCGTCTTTTTTGCGAAACTTCTCGTCTTGTTCTGGTAGTATAGAGGCAATAGAGGTGCGGGGTATGAGCAAAACCATCATCGGAAATATTCACATCGTGAGTCTGGACCCAGCGATCGGTGAAATTGAACAGGGCTATATCGTCATTGAAGACGGGAAGATTCTGGAAGTAGGGAGAAAAGAAGATCTGGACATTCCCTTCGATACAGAAGATGCTTCGGGGGTTGATTATCTGGACGGAGAAGGCGCATTTGCCTACCCGGGGTTCATTGATGCGCATAATCATTTAGGTATGTTTGATGATCATCTGGGCTGGGAAGGTAGTGACGGCAACGAATCTACGAATCCGGTCACGCCGGAATTACGTGCGATCGACTCGATCTTTCATGATGACGTGACCCTCGAAGAAGCCATCGAAGGGGGGATAACCACGGTCATGACCGGGCCCGGGAGTGCGAATGTTATCGGTGGTCAGTTTGCTGTAATTAAGCCCTATGGTAGAACCGTCGATGAGATGGTAGTTCAGGCACCTGCGGCGATGAAAGCCGCCCTCGGAGACAATCCGAAACGGGTGTATGGACAGAACCACCAACGCCCGCGGACACGTATGGGGAATGCGGCCGTCTTGCGCGAAGCTCTGATCAAAGCGCAACGCTACCAGCAAGCGCAGAACCAGTCGTTGACGAATGGCCAGAGCGAGCCGAAACTTGATTTGCAGTCGGAGGCGTTATTACCTGTCCTTGAACGTGAAATGGTTCTGAAAATCCACTGTCACAGAGCCGATGACATCCTTACGGCCATTCGCATTGCCAATGAATTCAGCATCCGTTACACCTTGGATCACTGTACCGAAGGCTACCTGATCGCCGACGTTCTGGCGCAGGAGTATCAGAAGCGAGACGAAGATGGACACGGCACCCTGGAAGGTATCATCTGCGGCCCTCTGCTTAGCGGGCGGTCGAAGCCGGAACAGACACGCATGTGGAACGGCTTGCCAGCCGTGCTCTATGAAACGGGCATCCCGATGGCGCTGGCCACCGATCATCCGGTCATCCCGATACAGTATGGCCCTGCCCAGGCGGCTCTGATGATGAAGGAAGGCCTCAGCCGTCAGGCTGCATTGGACGCGATCACGACCGCCCCGGCCAAAATCCTGGGCCTCGACGATCGTATCGGCCGATTGGCACCCGGCCTGGATGCAGATATTGTGCTGTGGGAAGAAGATCCTTTCTCCCCATCGGCTGTGACGACCAAAGTTTTTATCGATGGACAGTTGGTCTATGAAATTTGAACCCGTCTGTCTGCGAAGTAGAAGTGTGGAAACGACGGCCGAGATTGCGCGGAGCCTGGCGCCGTATCTGGAATCCGGCACGGTGCTTGCCCTGGACGGTGGGCTTGGGGCAGGGAAAACCCATTTTGTCCGCGCCGTAGCCGAAGGCATGGGGCTTCACAGCGACGAAGTCTCGAGTCCCACCTTCACCATTGTGCAAGAATACCCGGGAGAGCTGCCACTCTACCACTTTGATGTGTATCGCCTGGCATCTGCGCAGGCGTTTCGAGATCTGGGTCTGGAGGAGTACTTTCACAAGGCGGGTATCAGCCTGATCGAATGGGCGAGTCTCATCGAAGACGCCTTGCCGGAAGATCGCATTATACTTACGATTACGATCGATGAAGCTGAACCAGAACATTTCGGGCCGGTGGAAGGACCCCTGGTTTTACCCGAAGACACCCGAGAGCGTCTCTTCTGCTTTCGCCCGACCGACGAAAAGGCTGCGCAGACCTTGCTTCACTGGCGCAGCTCCGCGGCGTTCCCTGAAGAACTTATGGAGGATCTATGATTATCCTATCGATAGATACCAGTACACCCAGGCTGGCCGTGTGCCTGTCAAAGGATGGAGACGTGCTGGCCGGGCAAATGTACCCGCCGGCCTCCGGACACATGAACCAGCTCTTGCCTGCGATCGAGGCTGCCTTGGCGGAAGCTGGATTAGAACCCCGGAAGATCGATGCCTACGCGGCCTCCGTTGGCCCGGGGTCCTTTACGGGTATCCGAATCGGTGTGGCGACGGTGCAAGCGTTGGCTATGGCGAATCAGAAACCTTGTCTGGCACTCAATACCTTAGAAGCCTGTGCGCATGAGAAACTGGCACCGGACCGTGTGGTGGTACCGATGCTAGAAGCGAGAAATCGGCGGATATACACCGCTGCCTACTTCGGCGATGGGCAGCTTCTCGAACCGCAGGTGATTGCGGTAGATACCTTTATGGAAGAACTCGTTCGCGTACTGCCGAAAGGCGTAACCTCTCTGGTATTTGCCGGGGATGAAACGGCGGAACAGTACGCAGCGGATGAAAAGGTGCGACGCGACTTGCCACTGGTTCCGGAAGCCGGGGAAATGTTTTATTCGGTCGGGGTTTTGGCCAGATTAGCCCATCGGGCCTACACCGCCGGAAAGCACGTATCCGCCTCCGAGCTGCTACCGGAATACTACCAGGCGACGCAGGCGGAACGAAACTTCGGAGTTTACCTGTGATTCGACCGGCCAAGGTGCAGGATCTACCAGCCATTCTGGCGTTAGAGGCTTCAGCGTTTGAAACGCCCTGGAGCCGGCAGTCGCTGGAAGAAGAGCTGCTTCTGGGGGAGGACTGGCCCAGGCTTTACGTTGCCGAAGATACGGAGATTGTGGCCTATTGTGCCTGCGTGCGTCTCCTGGGGGAGCTCGAGATCTATCGCATTGCGGTAGATCCGAAGCGACGGCGCGAAGGCTGGGGGCGAGCACTCGTAAGCTATGTACTCGAGCAATCGGGTACGAAGCTCTGTCGCCTGGAAGTGCGGGCAGGGAACCTGGGCGCAAGGGCCTTCTACGAACAATTAGGATTTCGCCCGGTGGGCCTGCGAAAAAACTATTACACAGATTCAGGAGAAGATGCGATTTTGCTGAATCGAGTTGGAAATGAGGATGAGAAAGATGACAACGAATGAGAAACTTGCTCTGCTGCGTAAGCGCATGAAAGAAGAGGCGATCGACCTGTACTATGTACCGACTGCGGATCCTCATCTGTCGGAATATATTGCTCCGTGTTTTCAGACAAGAGCATGGCTGAGTGGTTTCACGGGGTCGGCCGGACAGGTGCTGGTGACGCAGGAAATCGCCGCGTTGTGGACAGACGGGCGCTACTTCATCCAGGCAGCAAATGAAATCAGTGGATCGGAATTCGTGCTGATGAAACAGGCGACCCCGGGCTATCCGAGGCTCCTGGAATATATGCTGGAACAGTTGCCGGAAGGTGGCCGAATGGGCGTGAATGGGGCGCAAGTTTCGCAACAGGAGATGGAGAATATCCGAAGTCTTCTAGCGGAGAAAAAGGGTACGGTCGTTTCGGATCTGACGCTTGTAGAAGACTTGTGGAGCGACCGGCCAGCTGTGCCGTCAGCGAAGGTTTTCGTGTTGCCGGAAAGGTATACAGGGCAAAATGCCAAAGCGAAGCTTGCGGCGTTCCGCCAGCATCTCGCGGAGGCAGGCCAGGAGGCTGCTTTGCTCGCTCGTCTGGATGATATTGCCTGGCTCTTCAATATCCGTGGCGGGGACATCCAGCACACGCCGGTGGCCTATGCCTATGCGCTGGTCACACAAGCGGAAGCCCTGCTCTTTATCGATTCGGCCAAAGTCTCCGAAGCGATCGAAGCCGCACTGGCAGAGGAAGGCATTGAGATCCGGCCGTATGATGCGGTACGCCGGGCTTTGGCCGACTTGGAAGATAAAGCACTTACGCTGGATAAACACAGCGTCAACAGCCTTGTCTACCAGGCGATTCCTGAAAGCGTGCGCGTTCTGCAGGCGACCGACTGGACCACCAGCCAAAAAGCCATGAAGAACGAAACGGAAATCCGCAATATACGAGAGGCTTTCCGCAAGGACGGCGTTGCGGTGACGCGGCTGATCTACTGGCTCAAGCATTTGGCCGATCCGGCCCAGGTCGATGAGCTGATGGTGAGCCAGAAGCTCGAAGAAATTCATCAGGCGCTACCGGATTATCTGGAGCCTTCGTTTACCACCATTGCGGCGTATGGACCCAATGCGGCGATGATGCACTACGCACCTACACCAGAACGGAAAGCCCAGCTTGCCGGAAGGAGCTTTCTTTTGGTGGACTCCGGAGGACAGTATCTCGAAGGTACGACAGATACGACGAGAACCATCGCCTTGGGGCCGCTCACCCGGGAAGAAGTGCAAGATTATACCTTGACATTGAAGGGACACATGGCTTTGGCCACCGCAGTGTTCATGCATGGTACGAACGGGGCTGGGCTCGATATGCTGGCCAGGCAACCTTTGTGGAAGCATCACATGGATTATAAGAGCGGGACCGGCCACGGCATCGGGTATCTGCTCGGTGTGCATGAGGGACCGCAGAGTATCTCGCCCAGGGGAACCACCGTGGCACTGGTTCCGGGTATGGTTGTGACGAACGAACCTGGCGTGTACAAAGAAGGGAAGCATGCCATCCGCCTGGAGAATGTCTACGTCGTGGTCGACCGTGGATTCACGGATCCGGATCGTTTCTACGGCTTCGAGAACTTGACCCTGGTGCCGTTCGACCGGGAAGCGATCGATCCGTCGATGCTGACGGCGGAGGAGATCCAGTGGGTCGACGACTACCATCAGGAAGTTTTCGAAGGGCTTTCCGGTCTGTTGTCCGAAGAGGAAAGCGCCTGGCTTCAGGAGGTGTGCCGCCCCTTGTAGGCGGAAGTTTACGGATTCTTCGCAATTGAAAAAAAAGCATACATGTTATCCTTAGCGTGATTTGATAAAGTTTGTGCGAAAGGAGCAAAACATGAAACTTTTAATTTTGGGTGGTGCTGGCAACATGGCCACTGCAGCGGTGGAGAAACTCGTTATGGACGATGTTTTCGATGAGATCATTATCGCCGATTATGATCTGGCGAAAGCCGAGCAGAAAGTGAAAGAGCTGGCGAATAGCAAGTTCAGTGCCAGGAAAATCGACGTGCTGGATAAGCAGGCGCTTGTTCAGGAGATGAATCAGGTGGACGTGGTCGCCAATTGTACCGGGCCTTACTATCGGCTATTAGAACCGGTCATCGATGCGTTATTCGAATCAGACTGTAAGAACTACATTGATTTCTGTGACGATATCGAAATCATGAAGGAAGTCCAGACCCAAGCGCGTGAACGATTGGCCAAAACCCGGGGCATGCATGTCATCCTGGGGCTGGGCGGCAGCCCGGGGCTGATTCCGGTGGAGATTATGTATGCTGCCTCTTTGATGGATCAGACCGATGATGTCTACCTCAACATGCTTATGGATGAATTAGAAGAAGCGGGAACGGCCGTCTGGGATCACTATTTCGAGAATTTCAATGGCGAAATCGACATCTGGAAAGATGGAAAACTTCAGAAAGAAGATGGACTTGCCCAAGCCTATACCTACGATTTCGACCCAAAGGTCTTCGAAAATGTGGGTAATATGAAGGTCTATACCTTGGGACATCCGGAAGTCTATACGCTTCCCAGGGCGTTGCCGGAATTGAAGAATATTGAGATTCGTGTGGGCTTTTATCCACAGGAAGCTACGCAAATCGTAGCCGATCTTAATCGTTTGGGTTTCTTACGAACTGATGCGATTGAAGTCGACGGACAGAAAGTTTCGCCTAGATCCGTGCTTTTGGCATTGATGAACGAAACCGTACTGGATCCGCAGTTCCCGGGCGGATTCACACCGACCACCCGAGAGCCCGCAGACTACATCACTGGAACGGCGATCGAAGTGCACGGCACAAAAGACGGAAAAGCCGTACGCTACTATAGTTCCTTTATGTCCGATATGGGAAGCCTGACCGGCTATCCTTTGGCCGTTGGGGCGAAACTCCTGGCGCAAGGCAAAATCGAGCGTACTGGTATTATGATTCCGGAAGAAGCGATCGCTGATCCGAAAGCCTTTGTAGAAGATGTCTTCGACTCGATTGCCGAACAGGGAAAACCTGTCAAAAGAGCGGCGGAAGTTCGCCAGGAGCTCTAAGTGTTGCCTCCCCTCCACGCAGGCTGCTGGAGGGGAGAATATGCGATTTCTAATCTGGAACGTACAATCTCTTGTACACTGTGCTACTTTTATGGTCAATTCTTTGTACAGATTGACATTCAAGGACGCTTACTCTAAACTAAATTTGCTAATCTAATTTTGAAAAAAAGAGGGTGCGTAGAGTCACCGATGGAGGTAGCGAATGGTTAAAAAAGAAGTCACATATCATTGCGCGGACGATATGCAGATGAAGGCGGTGGCAGTGCTGATTCAGAAGGCATCTTCCTATCGTTCCAACATCTGGATTCAGAGTGGCGATCGCAGAGCCAATGCCAAGAGCCTGCTGGGCGTCATGAGCCTGGGTATCCAGGATCAGGTGAATGTCGAAGTCACAGCGGAAGGTCCCGATGAGGATGAAGCATTGCAGGCTGTGGTCTCCTACCTGGAGAATCCGTCATTGTCCTAAATTCCCCCGGGAAACCCGAAAGTTAAGATTTGGCCACAGAGAATAATTTTGAAGCCCGTTTGGATTTAGTTCCCACGAGCCCCGGTGTCTATCTGATGAAAGACGCTGAGGGCTCTGTTATTTATGTCGGCAAAGCGATCAATCTTCGCCAGCGCCTGCGCAGTTACTTCGGCCCCAATCCCGTAGGGAATGAGAAGGTCATGGCGATGATCTCGCATATCCGGGATTATTCATACCTGCTCTGCCAGAATGAACTTGAGGCCTTCGTGCTGGAATCGAATCTGATCAAGCGCTATCGCCCTTTCTATAATATTCTTCTCAAAGACGACCGCGATTACCCTTATATAAGAGTAACTATGCAAGAGCTCTATCCGCGGATTATGAAAGCGTACCGCATCGGTCCGGACGAGGACGAG
>CAZJTS010000040.1:0-13671 GCA_964548975.1 uncultured Fastidiosipila sp. | reverse complement strand
GACTGGATGGTTCAGGAATTCAAGAAGTCTGAAGGCTTGGATCTTAATTCAGACAAGATGGCCATGCAGCGTTTACGTGATGCGGCTGAAAAAGCCAAGATCGAGCTGTCCGGCGTTCAGAGCACGAACATCAACCTGCCTTACATCACAGCCGATGCTAACGGCACAAAACATCTTGAGATGACCTTGACTCGTTCGAAATTCGACGAGTTGACCTCAGACCTGGTCAGCAAGACCGAAGGTCCTGTCCAACAGGCCTTGAAAGACTCCGGTCTGAAACCCTCCGAAGTAGATAAGATCCTTCTCGTGGGTGGTTCAACCAGAATCCCGGCCGTCCAGGAATCCGTGAAGCGTGTCTTCAACAAAGACCCCTTCAAAGGCATCAACCCGGATGAGTGCGTGGCTATCGGTGCTGCGATTCAGGCCGGCGTCCTGACCGGTGATGTCAAAGACCTCCTGCTTCTGGACGTGACTCCTCTGTCCCTCGGTATCGAAACCATGGGCGGTGTCTTCACACGCATCATCGACCGTAATACGACGATTCCGACGAAGAAAAGCATGGTCTTCTCCACAGCGGCCGACGGTCAGACACAGGTAGATGTCCATGTCCTCCAGGGTGAACGTGAGTTTGCCAGAGACAACAAGCAACTCGGGAATTTCATTCTCGACGGCATCGCACCCGCACCTCGTGGCGTACCGCAGATCGAAGTCACCTTCGACATCGATGCCAACGGTATCGTTCATGTTACGGCCAAAGACCTGGGCACGGGCAAAGAGACGGATATCACGATCACCGCTTCGACCAACCTGTCAGATGCGGATATCGAGAAAGCGGTCAGAGAAGCGGAACAGTTCGCTGAGCAGGATAAGAAACGCAAGGAAGAAGTGGAGACCAAGAACAACGCTGATTCCGGTGTCTACGCAGCTGAAAAACTGCTCAATGAGAACGGCGATAAGCTCAGTGATGAGGATAAACAGCCTGTCAGAGAGGCGATCGATAAGCTCAAAGCCTCGATCAGCGCTGATAACTATGAGGATATGAAAACGGATACTGAAGCACTGCAGCAGACAGTTTATGCCTTGAGCACGAAACTGTATCAGCAAAATGCGCCTCAGGATGCCGGTCAGTACACGCAAGGTCCTGATGATCAGGGCACAGACCAAGGCGGTGAGGGCGGCGAAGGCGGCACCTACAATGCCGACTACACGGAAAATCCGTAAGTAACAATCAACTAGGGTGCTTGGCAGCAGGCACCCTTATGATGTATAATCCGGCGGCTTCTGTCTGTTCTTTAGGGCAGCAGTCTCTGCCGGATTTCTGATTAAAGAAAATGCCCGGCACGCTAGTGGAGGTAAATGATGGCAGAAAAAAGAGATTATTACGAGGTTCTGGGCGTTAAACGCGATGCTTCGGATGACGATCTTAAAAAAGCCTACCGTAAAACTGCAAAGAAATACCATCCGGATCTGAACCCGGATAATAAGGAAGCGGAAGCTAAGTTCAAAGAAGCGAACGAGGCCTATGCTGTGCTCTCCGATCCTGAAAAAAGAAAACGCTACAATCAGTTCGGACATGCCGGTGTAGACGGTCAGGGTTTCGACACCTCCGGTTTCGGTGGTTTTGCTGATGATCTCGGAGACATTTTCTCCCAATTTTTCGGCGGAGGTTTCGGCGGCGGCTTCGGTGGTCGTCAGAGCAGAGCGAACAGTCCGACCCGCGGTCAGGATATGCGCTATCGGATTCAGCTGGATTTCATGGAAGCGGTTTTCGGTACGAAAAAAGATATCAATATCACCCTGGATGATACTTGTGAAACCTGTGACGGTTCCGGCGCTAAACCGGGCACAGAAGTCACTACTTGCCAGACCTGTAACGGCACAGGTCAGGTGTTCGAAGCGCAACAGAGTATCTTCGGTATGGTTCAGACCAGTAGAAGCTGTCAGAGCTGCCAAGGCACGGGTAAGATCATCAAAGAAAAGTGCAGCACCTGTAATGGCCGGGGACGTAAACGCAGAACCAAGAACCTCACCGTCAACATACCTGCGGGAATCAATACCGGAGAAATGCTTACCTTACGAGGCGAAGGGGAACCCGGTACTAATGGCGGGCCTAATGGGAATGTCTATCTAGAGATTCAGATCAGACCGCATCCGGTACTCAGACGCGAAGGCTATCATACCTACACAACCATCCCGATCACCTTTGCTCAAGCAGCTCTAGGTGGCGAAATTGAGATCCCCACTGTCGATGGGCCTCAGAAATATGATCTGAAGGAAGGTGCTCAGCCGGGAGATGTCATTACCTTGAAGGGGAAGGGAATTCCCCATATCAATCGTAACAACGTACGAGGTGATGCCTTTGCTACAATTGACCTGGAAGTTCCCCGCAGGTTATCGGAAGAGCAGAAGAATATTATTAGAGAATTTGACCGGACTACCTCTGAGTCGAACTACAGTAAGCGTGAGGGCTTCTTTAATAAACTAAAAAGCCTATTTAAATAGGGCAGAATAGAGAGCAGTATGCAGTGGATTGAATTTACGATCAAGACCAGTTCCGCAGCCGCGGAAGTGGTGGCGGAACGTTTGGCACAGTTGGGAGCCGCCGGCATCGCAACCGAAGACCCGCAGGAGCTGGAGAAGATACTCGTTTCCGACGATGACACACTCTTTGTCGAACCGGACTTCGTCGATTCTTTACCCTCATATACTAAGATCCGCAGCTACTTCAAAAACTTCCCCGAAGGCATTGCCTGGGTCGAACAGGACGGGCCGGGCGTTTTCAGCAATATCGATACAGAATCCGTCTACGCCGGTGGGCGCTTCCCGAAGGGTCGCAGCCCGCTGGAAGATTTTCTCGCTCGACTAGAATCCGAGCTCCAATACATCAGTGGCTTTCTCCCCATTGGACCGGCTGAGATCAGCCATGAGGTAGTCGATGAGCTCGCCTGGCGTGATAAGTGGAAGGAAAATTTCCATCCCCAACACATCTCCAAGCGTCTGTTCGTTTCGCCTAGTTGGATCGACTTCAAGGGACCGGCGGGTGCCAAAGTCATCTCAATGGATCCGGGCTCCGCTTTCGGCTCCGGGAGTCATGAAACTACTCAGCTCTGCGCTGAGTACATGGATACCTTTATCAATCCTTCGTCTAAAGTCCTGGATCTCGGCACCGGCTCAGGCATTCTGGCCATCGGTGCTGCGCTCTTAGGCGCCCGAAAAGTCAAAGCCCTTGATGTTTCGAGTACCGCCATTGAAACCTGTACAAGAAACGTTGCCAACAATAATGTACAAGCTCGCGTCGCCTGTGAGATGGGAGAACTCCATCAGGACACGGAAAAATACAATCTCATTACCGCCAACCTGATCGCGGAAGTCCTGATTGATCTGGCTCCGGAATTCAAAGCGCATTTAGCCGATCTCGGGATCTTGATCTGTTCGGGGATTGTTAATTCGAAGAAGGATGCTGTTCTCAAAGCTTTCCGCAGAGAAGGGTATCATGTCTTTGCAGAAGAAGAACGCAATGAGTGGAACGTGATAGTTTTCTCGAGATAAGCCAAAACAGTAAATTCCCTATTCATTTTCAAACCTGCCGATCACGGCAGGTTTTTTCATTTCAGTCATCCTGTCAAATTGATAAATAAAATACTGATTTGGTTTATTGACGATGTATAGTTCGTATGACAAAATAAGGTCAATAATCGAGAGGAGGGGGGACGGTCTATACAAATTCACAATATCCGCGTGAATTTTCTGTTAATTTTATCCAAGAGAAGGTGAGGAATGAGATGAACTACTCAGAAATGAGTCTTAAAGTCCATGAAGAGAACAAAGGTAAGATCGAAATTATTTCCAAGGTCAAAGTCGAAACCAGAGATGATTTGAGCGTTGCCTACACACCGGGTGTCGCAGAGCCTTGCAGAAAAATCCATCAAAATGCTGAAGATGTCTATAAGTACACATCTAAAGGCAATATCGTGGCGGTAGTCACGGATGGTTCTGCAGTTTTGGGCCTGGGTGATATAGGGCCACTGGCATCCTTGCCGGTTATGGAAGGTAAAGCCGTACTGTTCAAGGAATTCGCCGGAGTTGACAGCTTCCCGATTGCGATAGATTCGCAGGACGTGGATACTATCGTCAATACAGTGAAACTGATCTCTCCGGGACTCGGCGGTATCAATCTGGAAGACATAGCAGCACCCCGCTGTTTCGAGATTGAGGATCGTTTGCGCAAAGAACTTGACATCCCGGTCTTCCATGATGATCAACATGGCACAGCCATCGTCGTTTTGGCCGCTGTGAGAAATGCCTTGAAAGTCGTGAAGAAAAACCTAGCTGATCTGAAGATCGTGGTCAATGGCGCAGGCTCAGCGGGGACTGCCATTATTAAACTGATAATGGCTGCCGGTGCTGTAAACGTCATCGCCTGTGATCGGAACGGTGCGCTATATCCTGGTAAAGACGGGATGAACGAAGCCCATCAAGCGCTTGCTGAGACGACGAATCCGAACAAGGAAGAAGGCGTATTGGCTGATGTGATAAAGGGGGCGGATCTCTTTATCGGTGTTTCAGCCGCGAATATTCTGACTGAGGATATGGTCCGCAGCATGGATGAGGACTCAATGGTATTCGCCATGGCGAATCCGAACCCGGAGATTATGCCGGACCTGGCCAAAGCCGCCGGTGTCCGCATCATCGGTACGGGACGATCTGACTTCCCGAATCAGATCAATAATGTTCTGGCTTTCCCCGGACTTTTCAAAGGTGCATTGTCCGTAAGAGCAGCCGATATCAATGAAGAAATGAAACTGGCAGCCGTAGCAGCCATCGCTGACTACATTCCGGAATCAGAGCTCCATGAAGAGAACATTATGCCCAGCGCGCTGGACAAAGAAGTAGCTGAAGCTGTTGCTCGGGGAGTGGCCCAAGCCGCTCGTGACAGCGGAGTCGCAAGAATTTAGTACTTAATCCAAATTTTGTTCAAAGGAGACAAAAATGTCTAGTATCAAAGAATTCAGAATCATGGGAATTACGCTACCGGTGTACATCGTACTGCTGGCAGTGTTGATCGGCGCGATCGCCTTGGGTGTTTTACCCGGCGGCATGATAGGAGCTTTCCTCTTTATGATGCTCGTAGGCGCATTGCTTGATCTCATCGGCAATAAATTGCCCATTATCAACACCTTTTTCGGCGGTGGTCCGATCGTCATTATTTTCGGTTCTGCTGCCCTCGTGTACTTTAACATCATCCCGGAATCGGTGGTCACCACTGTAGACACCTTCATGAAAGGTGGCGCATTCCTGGACTTCTACATCGCAGCGCTGATTACCGGCTCTATCCTCGGTATGAGCAAGAAACTCCTGGTAAAGGCAGCGATCCGTTATCTACCGACGATCCTCGGCGGTGTTGTAGTAGCTTTGCTTTTCGTTGCTCTGGGCGGCATGCTTTTCGGTCAATCACCTGCTGAATCCATCTCTTATATCGGTATCCCGATCATGGGTGGCGGTATGGGTGCCGGTGCTGTGCCGATCGCTGACGTATTCGCTACCGCATTGAATCTCGATGCTACAGAAATCCTTTCCAGACTGGTGCCGGCTGTTGCTCTCGGTAACGCTATGGCTATTGTTGCTGCGGGTCTGTTGGATCGTCTCGGCAAGAAAATGCCCAGCCTGACCGGTAACGGCAAACTGATGGAAGTCGGTGATGATCTTGATCTGATCGACAACACAGCTGACCGTGCTCCGACGCTCAAGGAATTCGGTGTCGGTATTGTGTTCGCAACCGCTTTCTTCGCTTTTGGCCGTATCGTCGGAGGACTCCTAGGTAAAATCGGTCTTGATATCCACCCTTATGCCTGGATGATCATTTCTGTTGCTGTGGTTAAAGCCTTCAATCTCCTGCCCGCAGAATTCGAAAAAGCATGTGCCAACTGGTACAAATTCGTTGCTTCCAACTGGACTGCAGCGCTGCTGATGGGTATCGGTATTGCGTATACGGATATGAAAGAAATTATTTCCGCATTCTCACTGTCCTACGTCGTGCTCTGCTTCCTGGTTGTCCTGGGCGCTATTGTCGGCACCATGCTCGTCGGCAAACTCGTCGGTTTCTACCCGATCGAAGCGGCTATTACTGCCGGACTCTGCATGGCTAACATGGGCGGTACCGGTGACGTCGCGGTGCTGACCGCAGCTAACCGTATGGAGCTGATGCCTTTCGCTCAGATCTCCTCCAGACTGGGTGGAGCCGGGATTATTCTGCTCGCCACGTTCCTTGTGAGACTCTTCTTCTAAACTCACTTAGAGTCTATACTGTATAAATCCGGCAAAGCTCATCTGCAAAGGTGGGCTTTGCCTATTCAAAAGGAGAATACCATGCATGCTATAGAAAAGATCCTGGCCAAAAACTCCGGCCGGACCAGCGTCAAGACCGGCGAGATCGTGACAGCCAAGATAGACTTTGCTCAGGTCAACGATCTATATCTGCAGACGATATACTCATTTCGCGAGATGAACGGCACGAAAGTCTGGGATAAAGACAAAGTTGCTTTTGTGTTCGATCACTATGCGCCTGCGCCGACCATCAAGACGGCTCAGATCCATAAAGAAATGCGTGAATTCAGAGACGAAAATGAACTGACGCATCACTTCGATATCAATGCCGGGGTCTGCCATCAGGTGATGACTGAGGCGGGGCTGGTAGCGCCCGGTCAGATTATCGTCGCTACAGATTCTCATACGACGACGCACGGCGCGATGGGTGCGCTGGGCACCGGTGTAGGGGCAACCGATATGGCGACCATCCTGATTTCCGGTGAACTCTGGTTTCGGGTTCCGGAAATCATTGAGATCCGGATTGACGGCACGCCGCCTGCCGGGGTCTACCCTAAAGATGTGGTCCTCTTCCTGATGGGACGGATCAGAGCAGATGGAGCGGTCTACAAAGCGATCGATTTCACCGGAGCCTATGTCGACGGCCTGGATTTGGCCGGACGCATGACTATCTGCAATATGGCTGTAGAAATGGGGGCCAAAACCGCCTACATGCAGCCTAATGACTCGATTAAGGCCTATGTCAAAGAACGTGTCAGCAATGAATATGAAATCCAGTACACGGACGAAGACTATGTCTATAGCGAGTCCTATGCCTTTGATGTCACTGACCTGACTCCTCAGGTGGCTGTGCCTAGCAGTGTAGATAATGTCTACCCGATTGCTGAAGTAGAGAAAGTGAAAGTCGATCAGTGTTTCGTAGGCACCTGTACCGGTGGACGAATCGAGGATATCAGAGAGGCAGCGGAAATTCTGCGCGGCAAAACCATCGCCGAACATGTCAGGCTGCTGGTGATTCCGGCATCTAATGCAGTTCGGCAGGAGGCGATTGTGAAAGGCTATCTCCAGGACCTGATTACAGCCGGCGCTACGATTTCCACCCCGGGCTGCGGCCCCTGCCTCAGCGCGCATGAAGGAGTCCTGGCACCTGATGAAGTCTGCGTCTCCGCTTCCAACCGGAATTTCCCGGGACGTATGGGCAGTAATGAATCGAAAATTTATCTGGTTTCACCGGCATCGGTAGCGGCCACCGCGCTGACAGGTTACCTGACAGCGGCGAATACTCTGGAGGAATAATAATGAAAACTTTATTTCAAGGCAAAGTCACTGTGCTGGGCCATAACATCGACACGGATCAGATTTACCCGGGAAGATTCCTTGAGCTGGTCGACCCGAAAGAAATCGGTCAGCATTGTCTGGCCGGTGTAGATGAGTCGATTGCCGAAAACTTCCGGGAAGGCGATATCGTGGTCGCCGGGCGAAATTTCGGTTGTGGCTCGAGTCGTGAACACGCCCCGATCGCACTCATCAATATGGGGGCATCCGTTGTACTGGCGGACTCCTTTGCCAGAATTTTCTTCCGCAATTCGATCAATCTCGGCCTGCCCCTGGTCGTGTGTAAAGGCATCAGCGAAATGCTGGAGGACGGGGAAGAAGTGGAAGTGGATCTCGACGCCGGAACCGTGAAACGTCTACGGGACGGTGAAGTATTCCAAGGCGAGCGGATCGGTGATTATGCCATGGGCATTCTGGAAGCCGGCGGCATTAAACCGCTCTTTCGCAAAACCCATGGAGAAGGAGAGTTGAAATGAAAATTGTCAAAAGTGCTACCGCCGGCACGCTTGAATCGAGTGATGTTTTTGTTCAGATCGTGCCCTCCGAAGAAGGGATCGAAATCGAACTCCAATCTGTGGTACTGAATCAATTCGGCGACCAGATCCGGGAGACGGTCGAAGCCGTATTGGCAGAGCACGAAGTAGAGCAAGTCAAGATTACACTGAACGACCGAGGGGCAGCTGAATATGCTATCCGCGCTCGAGTGGAAACCGCTTTGCTGCGCGCGAAGGAGGAGACCGTATGAGAAGAAGTCTCTTATTTATGCCGGGCAATAACGCCGGCATGTTACTGAATGCCGATGCCCTGGGCGCTGACGGAATTATCCTGGATCTTGAAGATGCCGTTTCGCCGCAGGAGAAGGATGCCGCCCGTATCCTGGTGAGGAATGCCCTCCATTACCTGGATTATCAGAATACCGAAGTGGTTATCCGAATTAATTCCCTGGATAACGCCTTCTGGGAAGATGATCTGAAAGCAGTCCTACCGGCCAAGCCCGATGCGATCCTCGTCCCGAAGGTCAATACAGCAGAAGATATTCACAGAGTAGCCGAGTTCATGACCGAGATCGAATCGGAGTCGGAAGATGAGAAACCCTGCAGAATCATTCCCCTTTTAGAAACTGCTTTGGGAATCGAAAATGCCTATCAGATCGCGGCCGCCGATCCCCGGGTCACAGCGATTTTCCTAGGCGCAGAGGACCTGACCGCTGATCTCGGTTGCCAGAGAACACGTGAAGGTAGCGAAATTCTCTATAGCCGGGGCCGGGTTGTTGTCGCTGCCCGAGCCGCGGAGGTCGACTGCTATGATACGCCCTTCACTGATGTGGATGATGAAGCAGGTCTTCTCGATGATGTCCGTTTGGCCAAAAGCCTGGGCTTCAGCGGTAAGGCCGCAATCTCACCACGGCATGTCCTCAGGATCAATGAAATCTTCAGCCCCAGCGCGGAAGAAATCGCCTATGCTCAGGAAGTCATGGACACCATTCGTGTTGCCGAAGAGCAAGGGAAAGGCGCCGTGTCTTTACATGGGAAGATGATCGACGCGCCGATTGTCTCGCGAGCCAGGCAGACACTCGAAATGGCCCAAGCACTCGGAGGATATGATTATGAGTAAGCTGGTAGCATCGCTGAAAGAAGTGATTCGCCTCTGTGGGCTGAAGAATGGCATGAGAGTGTCTTTTCACCATCATCTGCGTAACGGCGATCATGTACTGAATATGGTCATGGCTGAGATCGAGGCCGCAGGTCTCAAAGATATTACTGTAGCTGCAAGTTCAGTCTTTGATATACATCTCCCGCTGATTGAGCACATCAAGAACCGCACGGTCACCGGTCTTGAGGTCAGTTATATGAGCGGCGGTTTTGGCCGTCATATATCTGAAGGGGTCATGGATAAACCCGTTGACTTCAGAAGCCATGGTGGGCGTCCCGCTGCCATTGAAACCGGGGAAACACCGATTGATGTGGCATTCATCGCTGCGCCGACTTCAGACCCGATGGGGAACTGTAGCGGTAAATACGGTAAGTCCGCTTGCGGAACTCTGGGTTATGCTTTTGCGGATAGCCATTACGCGGATAAGGTCGTGGTGATTACGGATAATATCGTGCCCCATCCTTTGGCCGACTTCTCAATCGCTGAGAACTATGTGGACTATGTCGTTGAAGTAGACAAGATCGGCGATCCTCAAGGCATCGTTTCCGGAACGACGAAAATCACCCGTGACCCCGTAGGTCTGATGATGGCGAGTTATGCCACATCTGTCATCAGTAATTCCGGGCTCCTGAAAGAGGGTTTTTCTTTCCAGACCGGTGCAGGTGGCGCCTCTCTGGCAGTCGCCTCCTATCTCAAGGATCTGATGCTGAAAGAGAATATCAAAGGCAGTTTCGGCATGGGCGGGATCACCGGCTATCTGGTCGACATGTTGGAAGCGGGCTGCTTCGAGACTTTAGTGGATGTCCAGTGCTTTGACCTCAGAGCGGTGGAATCCGTCCGGACGAATCCCCGGCACAGAGAAGTGACCGCGGCCCATTACGCGAATCCGATTGCCAAGAGTTCACTGGTCGATAGCCTGGATACCGTGATTCTGGGCGCAACCGAAATCGATACATACTTCAACGTCAATGTCCACACCGATTCCAACGGCTATATCATCGGCGGTTCCGGCGGCCACAACGATACCGCGGCCGGGGCAAAACTGACGATGATCATTGCGCCCTTAACGCGTGCCCGACTTTCCATCGTGACCGATAAAGTGACGACACTCACCACACCCGGCCATACGGTGGATGTGCTGGTAACTCAGCGCGGTATCGCAGTGAATCCGGCCAGGCAGGACCTGAAGGATCGACTCCTTGAAGCCAGATTACCAGTTGTGGATATCCACGATCTCAAACGCATGGCGGAGAAGATCAGCGGGGTGCCCCGGAAGGTCAAGTTCGGTGAAAAGACAGTCGCAAATGTCTATTACCGGGACGGAACTTTGCTGGATACAATAAAAAGTGTGAACTAGGTGGAGTAGGCGCAAGATTTTGCTATACTCTAGGGAGCTTGCCGTAGCAATATCAGATTTAAGGTGGATCAATGAATAATTTATACGAAGAATTCGGTTATCCGTTTGTCGGCCAAAAACTGACTCGTGTGAAAAGTTTCCTGGCCGATCAGGAACTGGACTATGAAGAGCAGATCTCCTTTACCGTCAATCTGATCGGTGACCAGCGCATCGTTGCTACGGGATCTCTGGATGGCAATATCCTCAAGTGTATCGCCGTTGACCCGGAATACCAGGGCGAGGGACTGGCGAGTAGAATTGTACAGACCTTGATCTCTGAGGGGTATCGCAGGGGTTTAACACACCTGTTCCTCTATACGAAACCCGAGAATATCCGCCTGTTTCAGGACCTGGGCTTTTATCTGATCACAGAAACTACTGATGTCGCCCTTATGGAGAACCAGAAGGACGGCATCAGTAATTACTTGAATACACTCTATCTGGCGCAAGAAGGGAAGTTCGAAGACAATGGTTCCGTCGTGATGAATTGTAATCCGTTTACGAACGGTCACCTTTATCTTATCGAGGAGGCTGCCAGCCAATCCGACTGTCTATATGTCTTCGTCGTATCGGAAGACCGCTCGGTGTTCCCGGCCGATGTCAGACTCGACCTCGTGAAACGCGGTGTTGCTCATCTGGACAATGTCGTAGTCTATCCGACTTCCGATTACCTGATTTCAGCAGCTACTTTCCCCACTTACTTTCTGAAAGATCGTTATGAATCCGGGGATATCCAGAGCGAGCTGGATCTGATTATTTTCGCGGAGTATTTCGTGAAAACTTTTCAGATCAACAAGCGATTCGTCGGTACCGAGCCATTAGATCGCCTGACCGCCAGCTATAACGAAAAAATGAAAGAGATACTGAATGAAGTTCAGGTCGAGGTATTGGAGTTACCCAGAAAGCTTCTCAATGAAGTACCGATCAGCGCTTCGCGCGTGCGGGAACTGATGGCAGAAGGGGACTACGACGCGATCCGGGAACTGGTTCCCGATGTCACCTATGATTTCCTGGTCTCAGAGGAAGGTCTCGCGATCGCCAAGATGCTCCGCAAAGACTCGATCAAAGCCGAAGAGCCGAATACGATCTGACGATCTCAGAAATGGACGAAGCTATGGCTGAACTTACTTTAGCTGAGCTGCTCACGGCTAAGGAAGTGAGAAGCGCCAGACAGCAAGCGCTTTTAGCGCGCTACAAGACCAGTCTCCTGTCTTTCACGCTGAATATCCCGGGTCTGGAAAAAGTCTTTCCTTTGGCCGAGCATACATTCAGGCGAGGTCTGGAAGAGATCCGGAACCAACTGAAGCGAAACAATGCAGCGATCCACTTCCAGGAGGATGTGGTGACGAAAGCCGGTTACGAAGCCCGAATCGCCGTCGGCATCGCCCCTGAAATCCTGAAAACCTGGATGATTGAAATCGAGGACCACAGTCCGGCAGGGCGGCTCTGGGATATTGATATTTTGAGCCCACAGGGGGTTATTATCTCTCGAACGGATCTGGGCTACCCCCTGCGTAAATGCTTACTTTGCCCCGAAACGGCACATGCCTGTTCTCGCAGTAAACGCCATGATCTTAAGGAGCTTAATGCTGAAGTCCGGCGGATCATGACCGACAGATTCCGGGAGCATGAGGCCTCCGTCTATGCCGCATTTGCTTCCCGAGCCCTGCTCTATGAAGTCTCAGTGAGCCCCAAGCCGGGCCTGGTTGATCGTTTCAACCCGGGCGCTCATAGGGATATGGATCTATATACCTTCTATGACAGTACCGCAGCACTCAGTCATTATTTTCGGGAGGCGGTAGTGCTGGGTTTCAAACATGCATCTGAAACCCCATCCGAAATCTTCCAGCGACTGCGCTACCCGGGTAAACTCGCTGAAGACTCGATGCTCCGGGCCACCGGCGAGGTCAACACCCATAAGGGGCTCATTTTCTCATTAGGGATCCTCCTTGCAGCTGCGGGTGCGCTTGTGGCCAAAGAGCAGGTACCGAAACCGGACAGGCTCTGTGCTTTCGCAGCAGCTATGACGGTCGGTATTCTGGACGACTTCCAAAGGGCTGAGAACCTCAGTACAGCCGGCGCGAAACTCTACCTGGAGCACAGGATCAGCGGGATAAGAGGTGAGGTGGCGGGGGGCTTTCCGACCGTCAGGCAGTATGGGCTACCTGTCCTGAGCGGTTTTTTGGCCAAAGGCGCCTCCATCGATCGTGCCGGCATGCTGACCTTGCTCTCGCTCATGGCGGAAGTCTCAGATACGAACCAGATCTCCCGCACGACTCTGGAAGTCGCGACCCAAGCGCAGGCCCAGGTCCGACAGTTGATCAGGGAGCGTGGTCTCGAGGGGATCAGTGAGGCGGATGTCGAAGCTCTGGACCGTGAATTCTGTAGCCTGAATCTCAGTCCCGGCGGGGCGGCGGATCTCCTGGCGGTCAGCTTTTTTCTGTGGTTTTGCGAGTCGCGGCACAAATCAACTTTCAAGACTATCCCTCAGCATGTAGAATAATACTAATAAACCTCAGGAGGATAAAAGATGTTAAGAGTAGGCTTACTTACTTCCGGCGGCGACTGTCAGGGATTGAATGCCGCGCTAAGAGGTGTTGCGAAGACCTTGTATGAAAAGGTCAAAGGCACTGAGATTCTCGGTTATATCGATGGCTATAGAGGATTGATGCGGGGCAACTACCGCATTATGCATACTGAAGACTTCTCCGGTATTCTGACACTCGGCGGCACGATGCTGGGGACGTCCAGACAGCCGGCCAAAGAAATGGATAACCCCCTTGATCCGGATACCAACGAATCCAAACTCGAGGCGATGATAAGAAATTACCGCTATCAGGGTTTGGACTGCCTCGTGATTCTGGGCGGTAACGGTACACATAAAACCGCTTATCGACTTGCCGAGGAAGGTCTGAATGTCGTTACGCTCCCGAAGACCATTGATAACGATCTTTGGGGCACGG
>CAZJTS010000039.1:0-13697 GCA_964548975.1 uncultured Fastidiosipila sp. | reverse complement strand
AGAAGTACTTCAGGAGCGGTTTCGCCTTCTGTAAGGCCTTCCCACTTGACGGTGACGGGGATGTCGATGCGTTCGCGGGAGGGCACCGTAATCTCGCCCAGGGCGCGGTAGCCGGGGTCGCCGGCGAGTGTTGCAAGGACGGAATAATCGATCGTAATGTCATCGGTGTATTCCGTTGTGAAGGTCAGGACAGAGGGCTCGGCGCCCGCAGCGAACTCCACGTGATAGTGGTCGATCTTCGCGGGATCGAGGGTGATGTCATTCTTTAAGATATTACGCTCTATGTCGTAGAGGACAGTTTCGGGAAGGTTCGGGCTGACTGCGACAATGCGCAGAATAGAAGGATCCGCTTCCACGACCTGGCCGAAGACCAGCTCATCAGAAAAACGGAGGTCAACGAAGCCCTCGACTAAATCGGCAGCTTTCTTGTTGAGGTGGAGTTCCCAAGTGATGAATTCTTCGTCTATTAGAGGTTTGTTAGCTTCTTCCTTGACGAGCAGGTCGATCGTTTCAGGATCGACGGTCAAGTCGGTCTCTTCGGGGGTGAGCTCGAGACCGGAGACCAGCGTTGGGCTGAGGTAAGTAAAGATGGTGGTGAAAATAGTGGTGAGAGACAGGAGGAGCGCTATTGCTCGGGGCTTGGAATTAATTGTATGAGTCATACCGCTCTCCTTTGCTAGTTATCGGCGAAGATCAGACTGAAACACCACAAGTAATATGCTCGTTTTGATGTCCTGCTTTCTTGCCTATTTATACCTAGCCTATAATATTTTGATTTGCTGATCAATTGATCTGAATCAATTTTTGACCAAATTATGCAAATTTAAGACATCGTTAAGAATTGCATAAAACTAAACCTTCGTGGTAAGGTTTACAATCGTTTTCATTCAGATTTTGAGTATATTTTTGAAGCATAATGGCGAAAATCAATACAAATCATGCTGTAGTACCATAAATTTTTGAACTATATGTGTACATTCAGTGAACATATACTTGATTATGGTGGGGTTAATCAATATGCAGTAGAAGATGTTGTTGAGTTGGTATTTTGAATATTTATACAGTATCGCGGGCTGAGCCGGCAAATTGTTTTCTGTACTCGCTTGGGGTAAATCCCGTAATACGTTTGAAATAGCTGGAAAAATGCGAGAAGGAACTGAAGCCGAAACTGACTGCAATATCGGCCAAAGATTGGTCCGAAACACGAATGGTTTGGGAGATCGCGGCGATCCTTTCCTTATCGTAATAGGTCATTAGGGTGATGCCGCATTCTTTCGTGAAGGTCGAAGAAAGATAGTTGGGATGCATGTTGATATGTTCGGCGATATCACTCAGGGAGATCGAGCGTTGCACGTTCTGGCGAATATACTGCCTGACCCGGACGATGGACGGTGTGAAGGCCTCTTCTTCTGAAGTCTGCTGACTGTTATTGACCGCATCGATGAAGCCGAGGAGCATATCGTACTCCAGACTCTCAGCTTGCTGGCGACTTGAGACTTTCTCCACCTGCCTGATGAAGAGGTCGCTGAGCATGAAAGCGGATTCCGGATCCACGCCGCCGCGGATGCTGGCTCGAGTGAAGATGGTGCACGAGGCGATCAGGGAGTTTTTCAGTGAACGGATGGGGTCGGATGAGAGATCGGCGCGTTCGATGCTGTTGATTCTGTCCAAAAGCGAGATGGCTTCCACATCCTTGCCGGAACGGATCGCGTCGACCAGTTGCATCTCCAGCTCGTAGGAGGGATGCAAATAGTTATTGGTCCGATTTTTCAGGCGTTCCTGGATAAAGTAGCGCTCCAGATCAGTACGAAGCTTCTTATGGCTTTGCTGCTCCATCTCTCCCCTCGCTTCTCGTTTTCTTTACATAAGTATAACGGAGTTTCCCCTCAAATTTCGCTTTGATTGTTAACATCACTAAACAAATCTTAAGATCACTAAAGTTTTATTTCTTCTTGCACATATATCATGAAAGCAACAAGACGTTCGGATCGGTAAGCGATCCGGAACAAAAAATGCAATAGGAGGCATAAGCTAATGAAAAAAGTGAGTATCAAACTCATCGCCGCGGCAAGCGCACTGGCACTGTTCCTTGCAGCCTGTAACGGCGGTAACACGACGCAAGCCCCGACCGATCCCGTAACGGATCCCCCGGGACAAACGACTGAAGCCCCCGGCACTGAAGATCCCGGCACAGAAGATCCGGGCACTTCCGATCCCGCACCGCCTTCAGGCGAAAAAGTAGAAATCACCCTCATGCAGTCGAAGACGGAAATCCAGGAGCGCATGGATACCGTTATCGCAGACTTCAACAGTAAGCATGAGAATATCGAAGTCACACTGCTCGGCACCTCGGGCGATAACTATGCGACCGTTCTCCAATCAAACTTCGCAGCAGATCCGGCCACCGCACCGACCATCTTCACAATGGCCGGTACCGACTCGGCAAACTTTGAGCGCTTCTTCCTGTCTTTGGCCGACCTCGAAGCTTCGAGCATGCTGTCTGAAGGTCTGGTGGAAGAGTTCTCGAACGACTCAGGTGAGGTCAACGGCCTTCCTTCCGCTGTTGAAGGCTATGGATTCATCTATAACGTTAATATGTTCGAAGAAGCAGGCATCGATCCCGCCTCCCTGACCGATATGGACGCTTTCGTTGCGGCTGTTGAGCAACTGGCGGACGTGGACGGTGTTGTATCTCCGATCGGTTTCGCAGAAGAGAATTACTTCGTATTCATCCATTTCTTTAACTGGGCGATTGCTTTGGCCGACGACTATGAAGGCGCACTTGAGCAGGTTGTTGCCGGAGACCAGACTTTGGCCGACATTCCTACCGTACAGGCTTGGGCGGATGCGCTCGACAGACTGCGCGATTACACGAACAAAGGCCAAGCCTCCTATGACGAGCAGGTCGCAGGCTTCGGCGCCGGCCAGTACGCCATGATCCATCAGGGTGACTGGGCACAGCAGGTCCTGGTCGATAACGACGTCGACTTCGAATATGCCTTCCTGCCTTATCCGCTCGAGGGTAACCAGGGGCTCGCCGTCGGTCCCGCGACCGCCTGGCGCATCAATAACGCGGCATCTGCCGAACAGCAGGAAGCTGCCAAGACTTTCATCGACTGGCTGATCACTTCTGAAGAAGGCCAAACCCATAGTGCTGACCTCCTGGGCTTCATCCCGGCGTACGCCGATGTCAAAGCCCCTGAAGGCGGACTCTCACAGTCGGTTGCGGAATACATTTCCAATAACCAGACCGTACCGTGGGCTTATAACACCGTCTTCCCGGCCGGTATCGATATCGATGGTGCCGCTCTGATGCAAGAGTATTATGCGGGCGGAACCTCGGAAGCCTTACTGGAAGGCCTGAACGACGCGTGGGTTGACCTCGCAGGCTAAACACAAACGTTAAAACCACTAGGTAACTGACCGCCAAACCGGCAGGTGTCGGAACAACTGGCACCTGACCGGTTTCTCTTATATGAATGGATGGCCTAGCTATGAATCCGAAATTTAGAAAAAACGTAGCCTACTTCCTCTTTATCCTGCCGGCGCTCTTCGCCTTTATCAATGTCGTTGCTGTGCCATTTATCATGGGCGTGACCTATTCCTTCACCAACTGGGACGGGTTCCAGTTCGCCGGCTCTCAATTCATCGGTGCGACGAATTACACTGAAGCCTTCAGTGACAGCAGATTCCTCAACTCTTTTGTTTTCTCTTTTAAGTACGCGTTCCTGATGGTCCTCTTGGTCAACCTCATCGGCTTTGCTTTGGCCATACTGGTGACGTCGAAGGTCCGCGGTAGAAATACCTTACGCTCCATCTATTTGCTGCCCAATCTGATCGGGGGATTGATCCTCGGTTTTATTTGGCGTTTTATTTTCTCGAGACTCTTTGTCCAGATCGGGATGGAGACAGGTATGGAGTCGCTCTTCTTTAACTGGCTGAATGAGTCGAACTCGGCTTTGGCCGCCCTGGTCTTCGTCGGGGTCTGGCAGCAGGCGGGCTATGTCATGGTTATATATATCGCCGGTATCCAGGCGATCCCGGAAGACGTGATGGAGGCCGCGTCGATCGACGGCGCGAGCGCCTGGCGCAAACTCACCCGCATTACCATCCCGCTGATGATCCCCTCATTCACGATCAATCTCTTCGTGACTATGTCGAACGCCATGAAGCAGTTCGATACGAACATCTCCCTGACCAATGGCGGCCCCGCCCGCTCCACCGAGATGGTGGCCATGCACATTTATAACGCGGCCTTCCGTTACCGCGACCCGGCTGAGGCGCAGGCCAAAGCCATCCTCTTCTTCCTGGTCATCATGGTGATTACCTTAGGCCAGGTCTGGACCACACGGCGTAAAGAGGTGCAGCTATGAAAAAGACTAATATTCCCTTGACTATTTTCGGCTGGCTCATGGCGCTGGTCGTGCTCGGCCCGATCTATATGATGGTGATCAATTCGTTCAAGGACCGGGGGCAGATCTTCCAGGATCAGCTCGGCTGGCCTGAGACCTTCAGCTTCCAGTACTATCAGGAAGCGGCGGATCGGATGAATTACTTCAACTCCCTGAAGAACTCCTTGCTGGTCGTGGGCATCTCCGTGATCTTCATCATAATTATCGCTTCCATGGCCGCCTGGGCGATCGCTCGGCGGAATACGAAGCCGGCCAATATGCTCTACTTCATGTTCATCTCGACGATCCTGATCCCCTTCCAATCCGTGATGCTGCCGCTCGTCCAGTACTTCACGCGCTGGCGGATTCCGGCGCTGGGTTTCCGGATGGTCGGCACACTCTATGGCCTTATCTTCTTCAATATCGGCTTCGGGCTCGCGCTGTCCGTTTTCCTTTACACCGGCGCGGTGAAGAATATCCCGATTGAAATGGAAGAGAGCGCGCGCATTGACGGCGCCGGTACCTTCCAGACTTTCTGGCGGATCGTCTTCCCGAACCTCGGACCGATCACGATGACCGTCGCCATTCTGAACATTATCAGTTACTGGAACGACTACCTCCTCCCCTCCCTAGTGCTGACCCAGTCACCGGATCTGCGCACCATACCGCTGTCCACCTTCTACTTTTTCGGCGAGTTCAACATCCAGTGGAACCTCGCGTTGGCGGGCCTGGTCATGACCATCATCCCCGTCATCCTTTTCTATCTGGTGGCGCAACGCTGGATCGTGGGCGGCATAATGGCAGGCGCAGTCAAAGGATAGAAAAGAGATCGCTATGGCACAACGAAAAGCAGCAGACATACACCCCTGGAAGATTATCGAAACGGTTTATGATCCGGCCAAAGCCGGGCAATACGCCACCCTTTTCTCGCTCGCGAACGGCTACCTCGGCCTGCGTGGTGCTCACGAAGATCGCCCGTTTTCCGATGACGGTGTGCCGGACGGCCTTCGCGGCACCTTCCTCAACGGTTTCTACGATACATCCCCCATCGAATACGGCGAGAGCGCTTACGGTTTCGCCGATACGGCAGAGACCATGCAGAATGTCGCGGATCCGCTCCTCCTCCGCCTGACGGTCGACGGCGAAGTCTTCGACATCGACACGGCTAAGCTCGACTCTTACGAACGGGATCTGGCCATGAGCTACGGCCAACTGGAGCGCCGCCTCGTCTGGACGACCTCCGGCGGCAAAAACATCCGGATCGACTCACGGCGCATGGTCTCTTTCGCAGAGAGTAACATCGCCTGTCTGGTTTACCGCGTGACCGTCCTTTCCGAGGACGGCGCTTCGATCGAACTTCGCTCGAGCATTAATGGCGACACCGCCAACCGCCACGGCGGGGACGATCCCCGCCTGCCCCGCGGCTCACATGAACCCACAATGCTCGTCAGAGGCACCCTCCACGATCCGGATGAAGAGCTCCTGGTGCTCAATCAACAGACGGCACATTCAGGCTTGGCACTCGCCGTCGCTGTCGCTCATCGGGCCAAAACCGGCGACAACGTGGCCCCGGAATTTCACGAGGACAAAAAGTCGCTTCACCTGGACTACCGGGCCGACCTCGCCCACATGGAAAGTTTCGAGCTCGAAAAGTACATCGCCTTCGTGGATTCCCGCACTATCGACGAGGAACAACTCGTGCGCAAAGCCGCCGATAAAGCCAAACACGCCCGTTTCGAAGGCTATGAAGCCTTACGTCAGGCCCAACAGGCCTACCTCGATCAGTTCTGGAGCCGTGCGCAGATCCGTCTTCAAGGTGACCTCGCCTTACAGCAGGGCCTGAATTTCAGCTCCTTCCACCTCCTCCAGTCCGCCGGCCGCGACGGCCTCACCTCGATCAGCGCCAAAGGCCTCTCGGGCGAGGGCTATGAAGGGCATTACTTCTGGGATACAGAGATGTATATGTTCCCCTTCTTCCTGTACACAAAACCGGACATCGCCCGCGCCCTCCTCGAATACCGTTACGCCATCCTCGACCAGGCACGCGAACGCGCGGTGCTGATGGGCCACAAGCGCGGCGCACTCTTCCCCTGGCGCACCATTTCGGGCCGCGAATGCTCCGGCTACTTCCTCGCCGGCACCGCCCAGTTCCACATCAACGGGGACATCGCTTTGGCCGCTCAGAAATATATCCAGGCGACCGAAGACCTGGATTTCTGCTGGGAGATGGGCCTCGAGCTGCTCCTGGAGACCGCCGTCTTTTACCTCGACCTCGGCGATTTCGACCCCCTGCGCGGCTTCGTCATCAACGCCGTCACCGGCCCCGATGAGTACTCCGTGCTCGTGAACAACAACTACTACACGAACCTCATCGCGAAGCTCAACATGGAGGCGGCCCTGGAGCTGATCCGGACTTTGGCCAAAGCCGACGATACCCGCCTCAACAAGATGATCGAGGACCTCGGGTACGATCGCTCGGAGATCACCGCCGCCCTGGAGCAGGCCGCCACCGAAATGTACTTCCCCTATGACGCGGACCTGGGGCTCCCCTTACAGGACGAGCAGTACGCGGATAAAGCGCCCTGGGACTTCCTGGGCGCAGATCCGGAGAAGTATCCGCTCCTCCTCCACTACCATCCCCTGGTCATCTACCGCCACCGCGTCAGCAAGCAGGCCGACCTCCTCATGGCGCAATACCTCAGACCCGACATGTTCAGTTACGAGGAGCGGCTCAGATCCTTCCACTTCTATGAACTCTTCACCACCCATGATTCGTCCCTTTCGGCCTCCTGCCATTCCATCATGGCGAACTGGCTGGGTAAATCCGGCAAGGCCTTCGACTACTTCATGGAAACCGCGCGGATGGATCTCGATAACACCCACGGCAATACCGCGGACGGCCTCCACCTCGCCAATATGGCCGGCAACTGGCTCGCACTCGCTTCCGGCTATGCCGGGATGCTTTTCAGAGAAGGCCAACTCTTTTTCCACCCGCAGCTCCCCGACGCCTGGACCGGTTATGACTTCCGGATCACCTACCACGGCGCGCTCCTGAGTCTACGGATCGAGGAAGATCAGGCGACGTATGAACTTCTGGACGGTGAGCGTCTGCGCTTCTTCCACCACAACACCGAGATCGTACTTACGCCGGAAGATGCGGTGCGCCAGGTTCAGCTTGAAAGCGTCGTTCCTACAGAATTCCTTTCGGCCCCCGTTGAAGCACTACTCTTCGACGTCGATGGAGTCCTGCTCCGAAGTGACGAAGAACATTATCAGGCCTGGCAACGCTTGGCCGATGAAGAAGAAATTTACTTCGACCGCGCAATCAACCAGCGTCTACGTGGCGTTTCGCGCATGGCTTCGCTGGAGATTATCCTCGAGCGCTCAGAAAAAGAGTACAGCCCGGAAGAAAAACTGGAACTTGCCGAACGCAAGAACAACTACTACAAAGAAGCTATCGCCCGGCTCGATGAATCGGCGTTGCTCCCGGGCGTGCGGGAATTCTTGGACAAAGTCCTGGCCTGCGGCATCCGCATCGCCTCCGCCTCTTCGAGCAAAAACGCACCCGAATTACTTGCGAACGCCGGCATCAGCGACTACTTCCCCGTTCAGGTGGACGGCAACGACATTCAGCATTCCAAGCCCCATCCGCAAGTTTTCGAACTGGCGGCAGAACGACTCGGGGTCAGTCCCGAACACTGTCTCGTCCTCGAGGACGCCGAAGCCGGCATCGAAGCCGCCCGCGCCGCCGGCATGCGGAGCATAGCGGTTGGCCATATCGCCGCACGTTTCCTGGAGCTCGGCGCGACCTACGGTGCCTGGGATCTGCGGGGGATTAATCCAGCGGACCTTTGATTGTCCGTCCACGGTGGACACCATCCGCACATCACGCACACACAAAGAAGCTGTAGATTCACCCACAAGCAAATCTACAGCTTCTCTTTTGTATTTTTTTTAGAACTACTCGTGCGCCCCTTCGAGCAAAGTCTTCTGCCCTTCCAAAGACCGGAGCTCGGAGATCTCCTCAGTGACTTCGAGGACACCTTGATATGTACCCTCGGCATCTCGCACCGCATAATAGCGAATGAGGATGAACTGACCGGCTTTCTGGATCCAGAAATACTCCTGATCCTTCTCGCCGCGCTTGAACTGCTCGATGAGTTCATTCACAACGTGAACGCTCTTCGGCGGGTGGCAATCCTCCACCGTACGGCCGATGATTGTCCTAGTCCGCGGGAAAACGCGATGCTTACCCTCGCTGAAGTACTGAACGTTCCCTTCCTTATTCACATACGTGATGTCGAGCGGCAGCGTATTCAGTAAGGTCTCCAGTTCAGTGCCGTTGAAGTAGCCCGAAGGCAGATTGATGTCGTTACCGCCAGCGACCTCTGCGGCGCCGGCCTCACCTTTGAGCCAGGCTTTGGCATCCGAAGGGCTTGCGCCTTCGATATGCTGGCCAAAAGCGTAGCCAATCTGATCACTCTCCTGCGCGACGGTCTTCCAGTCCTCGTCGGTAAGAGTGTCGAGGAGCATCGGCTTCAGGATGGTATTTTCCTTCGTGATCATCCCGCGGATACCGGATTCCATCTCCTCGAACAGGCCTTCATCGTACTCGCCGGCTTCCACCAAAACCATTGCGTCACGGATGGACTGACGGATGTCGTCATCGACACCCCACATGACCTTCGGCGGCGCGGTGATACCAGCACGCTCGAGGTAAGGGAACATCAGGTTTTCTTTGCGGCTGTAGTGTTTGTCGACGCTATACAGTGTCTTCAGAACTTCCAGCATCGGTCCGGGTTTACGACCGGACTTGTAGGCGCCTTTGGCCTCTGTATAAGGGCCATCGAGGAACTCAGTGAGCCCTTTGTTCTCCGCCTCCATGATCATCAGGGGGTGGCCCATCGCCTCTCCGCCCTCGACCTGGATCACCTGGTCCTGGACCATTGAAGCGTGAACATCGCAGAGATTCCTGACCTCATCGACCGGGACACCGCCGCGGATCAGCTCAACTTCGGCCTTGCCGATATCGGCAGCATTGACGCCGCTGAAAGTTTCCTGGAATTCGGATCTCACATCGTCGACGCTTTCGCCGGCGTGGAGCCGCTCCAGAATATTTTTCAGCACGGCCGCTGCCTCTTTGTTTCTATCCATTAATAAACTCCTCTAATTTAAGCCAAGAGCTCTGCGGCGATGGCTTTCGCGCCTTCCAGATCTTCCTCGGTCGGGTTCCAATTGACGCGGATATTGGCGTCAACGACATCGAAACCGGCGTCCTTGAGATAGCCTTGAAGATTCTTCACGCCTTCACCGGACCAACCGTAGGTGCCGAAGGAGGCGGCCTTTTTGCCTTTGAACTTCAGAGATTTCAGGAAGTGGAGCCAACCGCTGACGCTGGAGAGGATATCGTTACCGACGGTCGGAGAACCGACTGCGATGGCCTTGGACTTGAAGACCTCGGTCATGATTTCATTCTTATCGGCCAAAGACACGTTAAACGTTTTGACACGCGTAGTCGGCGACGCCAGGCTGACTTCTGTAGCGATGCGGGAGGCGATTTTGGCCGTCGCCTGCCACATGGTGTCATAGATGATGGTGACCTGATCTTCCTGATAGTCATCGGACCAGGCGACGTACTTCTCGATAATCTGCAGCGGATTCTCGCGCCAGATGACGCCGTGGCTCGGCGCGATGATATCGATGGTCAGGTTCAGGCCGATCACTTCCTCGAGTTTCTTCTTCACCAGCGGAGAGAAGGGATTGAGGATATTTGCGTAGTACTTCATCGCTTCCTTCTCGAGGAGGCACTGGTCGGCCAGGTCGTTGAAGAGCTCTTCGACCGCGAAGTGCTGGCCGAACGCGTCGTTCGAGAAGAGAATGTTATCGCCGGTCATATAGCAGGCCATGCTGTCCGGCCAATGGAGCATGCGCATTTCAACGAAAATCAGCTGCTTGCCGTTGCCCAGATCGAGGGTGTCACCGGTTTTGACAACATGAAAATTGAAATCAACATTATGGAACTGGCCTTCGAGACTCTTCACCGCATTGGCCGTGCAGTAGACCGGGGTGCCGGGAATCTCTTCCAGGAGAGAGACTAAAGCGCCGGAGTGATCGATTTCGCCGTGGTTCACCACAATATAGTCGATGCTCGACAGGTCGATTTCTTTTTTCAGATTCTCTACGAAGTAGTCTTCGTGCGGTTTCCAGACGGTATCGATCAGGACGGTTTTCTCCTCCTCGATCAGATACGCATTCTGGCTCGAACCGTTCATGATGCTGTAGTCCGCACCGTGGAAAGTCTCCAGCTCCCAGTCGATGAAGCCGATCCAGCTGACATTGTTCTTGACGGGTTTCTTCATAGTTCTTTAATCTCCTTTTATAATGTGTTTTCTAAATTCAAATGGTTTTCAATACTTTCAGACAAGTTACGTAGCCCCTGATAGGTAAGCTGATAAGTCGGACAGGCGTCCGCCGGGGGATTGAAGTCCCGGGTCAATTCACGCAGACTGTCCACTTGTGCCTTGATGCGCTCCTCGCCGCTGACTTTGGCCGTATCGGTTGCCAGAGCACCGTCCAGAAGCTGCGGGAAGATCACGCGTTCCTGCCGGGCAAAATGATGTTTCAGCTCCGCCTTTAGCAGTAAAAAGTTCAGGTAAATCTCCGCAATCTCAGGTCCGTGGGCGTCGTAGTGGACCTTCAGGATCGTCTGGAGGCGTGTGTCCAGCTCATCCAAGAGGTCAGACTCCGCATAATGAAACTTCCTCATGATCGTGGTCACGAGATCGTCGAGATTCGACGCCCGGCGATTCAGCAGGTCCAGAATGCTCTCAGCATCGAGATTCTTCTCAGCGAGCACCTCGCCGAGCGGCTTATCCTCCTTCGCAATCCCGAGATCCGTCAGGGTTTCACTGATACCGGGGAAACGCCTGACGGCGTCCAGCACTGTCATCTGTTCGTCTATCATGGTCGGCCTCCTTTTCGACAAGCATAGTGCCTGCCGGGACAGCAGGCATTGACTTCAATCAATTTTCGAGTGTGATCTCCAGGAGTTGTTCCTCGTCCAGGATCTGGAGCCGTTTTTGGCCCAGGCGCTGGATCAGGCCTTGTTTCTGAAGCTCGGTCAGTTTGCGGCTCACCGTTTCGCGTCGG
This sequence comes from uncultured Fastidiosipila sp., assembly GCA_964548975.1. GTDB lineage: Bacteria > Bacillota > Clostridia > Saccharofermentanales > Fastidiosipilaceae > JAAYZH01. The sequence continues at coordinate 2,157 of CAZJTS010000039.1, read as the reverse complement.
AGATTCGTCGAGCCAGCGATATCGTCGATCGTCAGCTCCACCTCCGTGCCTTTCAGGCGCCGGATGCGCTCCAGAATGAAGCCGGCCACGCGTTTCAGGCCGTTGTCCTCCATGAGGAGCGAGATGCGGCTGTTCGCCTGCTCAAGCCTATCGCTCAGATGTTCGATCAGTGTGAGTGCCAACGGCATGCTGTCCTCATATTCCTGAACGACTTCCAGCAGGAGCGCTTTCGAAACCGTACACAGCTTCGACGGCACCAGCGACGTGGCATCATAGGTAAAGGCCGCACTGCTGAAGAAGTGCTCCTCTCCGATCGTTTCACCCGTATTCCGGATATCCAGAATATATTCCTTGCCGTCAGCATCGAAGCGGTGGAGTTTCACCTTGCCCTCGCGCACGATCAGGATGAAGTCGGCGTCATCATCGGCCAGGAATAAGGTCTCACCGGCCACAGCATCGAAATGTCTGGCGCGGCGGACGATCTCCTCCTGAAGGGGTCTGGCCAAAGTCCGGAACAAATCGATTTTGGCTATACATAATTCGAGCCCGCAGTGACATATTTGTGTATGTTCCATCGTAAGTCACCTCTCTCTATTTCTTTATAATAGTTTACTAAATATTTCTGCTGACTTTAAGTACATTGCTCATCCGGCGTATGGAAGACTTCACCCGTTCGTGGTATCGTAGTGAAAGAAATGGAGGCACCCCTTTTGCGCAAACTGCTCTTCGTCACCATCGGCTTCATCTTCGCCGGCCTCGGCTTCATCGGCTCCCTCTTGCCGGTCCTTCCGACCACCCCTTTTCTGCTCATTGCCGCCTGGGCCTTTGCGCGTGGCTCAGACCGCTTCAACCACTGGTTTCACAACACCAAGCTCTACCAGAATCACCTCGAAAGCTTCGTCAAAAACCGCAGCATGAAACTCAAAACCAAAATCGGCCTCGTCTCCTTCGCCTCCACCATGATGGCGATATCCTTCTTTCTCACCGACAAACTCTTCGTCCGCATCTTCCTCGTCGCCATGTGGCTCTTCCTGCTCTGGTACTTCAAATTCCGCATCCGCACCATCAGATAACTATTCCTCGAGCCATGCCTCAAGCGCTCGGTAGAGCTCTTGTGTCTCCTCCGCCGTCGCCTCATTCACGATCACCCAGCCCGGCTCCAGCGGCGCCTCCAATTCCAGCACAATATATTCCGCCACATCCTGGTAGCGGTAGATCCTGACCTCGCCATAATTCTCCATCCGGAAGAACCCATAGGCCTTATCCGACCCGCCGAAGCCATTCGTCCGCACCCCCTGTAGCGGCGCATCTTCCAGAGAAATCTCCGCGATCTCGTCTTTGGCCAAAGTATAGCCATAGAGCGGCGCCTTGAACTCCAGATGGTCATCTGCCATCTCCACCGAAAATCCACTGAACACCAGCACCATAATGAACACCAAGGCCGCCACGATAAACGCCCCGGTCAGGCCGGCAATCACCTTGCCCGCCGGCCGCGCGAGGTTGATCGTCACCCCCGTTCCCGAAACCGCCTTCGGCACAAACAAACGCTGATCGTGCGGATTATTGTAGAACCCATACTTCCACTGCGAGCGCTCCTCGCTGAGCAGGAGTTCATCCTCGCCAAGAAAACGGCGCTCCGCCTGTCGGAGCTTCCTCTGAGTTACCACCACCAAGACGACTAAAGTGATCAGCATCAGGCTGAAGAGCAAAATCAGCAGCCGCTCCCCGCCCGGCGCCATGGTCATCAGCCAGCTCACCGCCACCAAAAACGTTACGGTCACGAACTCCATCAGCAAATAGCTGATCCCATGAATGCGCTCCACCTGCCTCGCATAGGCTTGATTTATGTGGGCACTTCGCCCGCTGACCTTATGCGTTCTGAGCGCCGCCGGGTAACTTAAGGGTAGGATGACCAGTATCGACGGTAGTATGAGCATCATTACCTTAGGCAGGACATCTTCCGTTCGGGTCAGCACCGGCCAGAGGGCTAGGAAGCTGAGGGCCCAGATCCCCCAGGCCCAGAGTTTGCCGGGTGCCGCATGCCCTTGCTCTCGACTCACTGTGGTATCAACGATCTTTTTCCCCTCAGGAATGTAAATCCAGTTCTTCTGTACTTTGAGCTCCAGCAGCCGGCGCCTGGTCAGCGTCATCAGGGTG
>CAZJTS010000038.1:0-13710 GCA_964548975.1 uncultured Fastidiosipila sp. | reverse complement strand
GTCAAGTGTCCTTGAAAGCTAAACGCAGACTTGAATCCGAGCACCCTGTCGAGGTGGTCGGGAAGAGACTCCGCAGTCTCATGTCCTGGACCGACGATATCGAAGTCTGATCTTAGAGTAAATTAAGCCCACCTCAGCACAACCTGATTCCGTTCGCGGAGTCAGGTTGTGCTTGCTTTAGCAAGTATTGCGAAGAATCGAGTTGAATTTACGTTGCCCGGAGCTCGGGATCCTCGGTATACTGAGACTACCAACGAGTGGAGGCACATCATGCAGATCAAGGACTTACATGTAGCGTATATAGGCGGAGGCTCCAGAGGCTGGGCCTGGGGATTCATGAAGGATCTGGCCATGGACCCTGAGATGTCCGGTACGGTTCATCTCTACGATATCGACCGTCCGGCTGCGGAAGCGAACAAAGTCATCGGTGACAGAATCAACCGACATCCCGATGTCCGCTCGCAGTGGGCGTATGAGGTGGCGGATTCTTTGGCCGGGGCTTTGGCCGGCGCGGACTTCGTGATCATCTCGATACTGCCGGGTACATTCGAAGAAATGCATTCGGATGTCCATGCCCCTGAAGCCTATGGCATCTATCAGTCGGTGGGTGACACCGTGGGGCCGGGCGGCCTGGTGCGTTCGCTGCGGACCGTGCCGATGTACGTCGAAATCGCTGAGGCGATCCGGGAGCATAGCCCCGATGCCTGGGTGATCAACTACACGAATCCCATGACGATCTGCATCAGAACCCTCTATGAAGTGTTTCCGGAGATCAAGGCTTTCGGTTGCTGTCATGAGGTCTTCGGCACACAGAAACTTCTGGCTGCGATGCTGAAGGAGACGATGGGGATCGAGGCGACGCGCGATGAGATTAGCGTGAATGTCTTGGGTATCAATCACTTCACCTGGCTGGATAAGGCCAGCTACCGGAACATCGATCTCGTGCCGCTCTACCGGGATTTCGTGGCGCAACACTATCTCGAGGGTTATACCGGCGGAGCTGACGATAACTGGATGAATAATTCTTTTACGTCCGCAGAACGTGTGAAGTTTGATCTCTTCCAGCGTTTTGGCCTGATCGCCGCGGCAGGCGACCGCCATTTGGCGGAGTTCATGCCGGCTTGGTATCTGAAGGATCCGGCTACGGTCAAAGCCTGGAAGTTCGGCCTGACCACGGTGGACTTCAGGAAACAGCAACTTGCGGAACGTCTGGAGCTCTCGCGTAAACTCCAGTCCGGAGAAGAGGAGATCGTGCTGGACGGTTCTGGCGAAGAAGGTCACCTGCTGATGAAGGCCGTGCTGGGGCTCGGCGATGTGATCAGCAATGTGAATTTGCCGAATCGAGGCCAGATCCCGAATCTTCCCCTCGGCACGATTGTGGAGACGAATGCCTTGTTCCGGAAGGATGCCGTTCAGCCGGTTATCGCGGGCGAAATCCCGCCCCAACTCCTGGGATTGATCATGCCGCATGTGGTGAATCAGAAGACGATTCTCGATGCTGCCCTGAACTGTGATTACACGATGGCGCTGACCGCTTTTCTAAACGAGCCGCTGGTTACGTTGACACCGGATGAAGGTTCAGAGCTCTTCCAGACGATGCTGCGGAATACGAAGGCCTATCTGCCTGCGGGCTGGGGAGTCTGAGCTATGAAGGAAGAGACAGTCGAACGGATCCGGAAGTTCACGCGGGACCGCGCTTGGGAGCCTTATCACACGCCGGCGAATTTGGCCAAATCCATCGTCATCGAAGCAGCCGAACTGTTAGAGAACTTCCAGTGGAGTGCTGAGGCGGAGAGCTCACACAATATCGATGAGGAACTGGCGGATGTGCTGGTCTACTGCCTGCAGCTTGCGGAGGTCATGGGATATGACCCGGACGAGATCATCATGCGGAAGATGGATCAGAACGAGGCGAAGTATCCGGTGGAGAAGGCGAGGGGCAGCTCGAAGAAATATACTGAGTTATGAGATTCGGCGTCCGGATTGCCGGGGTTGCGCTTGCCATTAGGGCGGAAACGTGCTAATCTTCCTTTTGATATAGTGTGGTTAGGTAGAAGTGGAGCGGACAACGCCCCGCTTTTTTTACGTGATGGCGAAGCTTTCTGTGAACCTAAACGCAAATAACAAGAATCAGGAGGAAACGACTATGGCAAGTAGCGGAATTGCTGCGCGGGTCCAGGCTTTGGCCGAACCGATTGCGGCAGAGCAGGGCGTCGAGCTCCTTGAAGTGAAATATCTGAAGGAAGGCCCGCGTTGGGTCTTGCGGCTCGTGATCGACAAGCGCGGCGGCATCTCCATAGACGACTGTGAGAACGTCAGCCGTGCCGTTGATCCCGTGATCGATGAGCAGGTGGAGATCAGGCAGCAGTACCATCTGGAGGTGCAGTCTCCGGGGCTCGACAGGCCGCTGAAAACTCAGGCGGATTATGAGCGCTATCGGGGTGAGGAAGTGGAATTCAAATTCTACCAGGCCCGTGACGGTCAGAAGACCTTGACCGGGATCTTACAGGATCACGACGAGACAGCGCTGACCTTGCGCAGGGGAGAGGTCGAGGAAAGCATTCCTTTGGCCGAGATTGCGCAAGTAAAGAGAGTTATTCATTTTTAAGAACATCACATCCGCTGGACTCAGGGAGTGAGAAAGGAAATCATATGAATGCAGAATTAGTAGAGGCGATTCGCCAGCTGTGTAAGGAAAGAGGGCTTGAGCCCGAGTTGATCTATACGTCGATCGAAGAGGCGCTGGTGGCCGCGTATAAACGTGAGTTTTTCGCGAAAACCACCGAAAATATTCAGGCGCATATCGACCGAGATACCGGCGTCATGAGCGTCCTCAGAGACGTTGAAGTCGTCGAGGAAGTGGAAGACAAGATGACGCAGCTGAGTTTGGCTGATGCGCAGGCGATCGATGAGGACTTCGAGGTCGGCGACGTCCTGCAGTATGAGATCGATCCGAGTCTTTTCGGGCGTCTGGCCGCTCAGGCAGCGAAACTTGCGATTAACCAGAGCCTTATCACTGCTGAGCGCGAGCGAATTCAGGCGGAGTACAGCAATCGCATCGGCGAGCTGGCTTCCGGTGTGGTCCAGAGAAAGGATCGCCGCGAAGTTATCGTGGATATCGGCCGTGCCGAAGCGGTCCTGACTTCGCAGGAGCAGAGCCGTCTCGACGAATATAGCTTCAACGAGCGCATGATGTTCCTCATTAAGCGTGTCGACGATAAGCGCGGCCGTCCGGTGATCTATGTATCCCGTTCGCATCCGGATCTGGTGCGCCGGCTCTTCGAACAGGAAGTGCCGGAAATCGCTTCGGGCATCGTCGAGATTGTCAGCTGCTCACGTGAAGCCGGTTCCAGAACGAAGATCAGTGTCGCTACGCGAGACGAGAACGTCGATCCGCTGGGCGCTTGTGTCGGCCAAAGAGGCATGCGTGTCCAGAATGTCATGAATGAGCTGCGCGGTGAGAAAATCGATATCATCGAATGGGATCCGGACGAGACGGTCTATATCCGTAACGCCCTGAAACCGGCCAGCGCCGTGCGCGTGGAGCTCACCGAAACCGAAGATGCTCGTCAAGCCCAGGTCGTTGTACCGGATAGTCAGCTCTCCCTGGCGATCGGACGAAACGGCCAAAACGCACGTCTGGCGGCGCGCCTCACCGGTTGGAAGATCGACATCAAGAGCGAAAGCCAGGTCAGAGAAGCAATCGAGCAGGACTTCATGGCCCGCTTCGAAGCCGCTGCGGAAGAGTCCGCCGATATGTCTGATGAAGATGATATCGAAGAGACTGAGAACTATGAAGCGGCTGATGAGTCGGTAGAGGTCGAGGAGGCTGAGGCAGTCGAAGAAGTCGAGGAAGTCTCCGAGGACATCGAAGAAACTTCCGAAGATACCGACGAAACCGACTTGCCCGAACTCGAGGCAACTGAGGAGTAAGCGCGGATGGCGAAAGGCAAGAGTCGCAAAATCCCGCAGCGGATGTGTGTCAGCTGTCGGGAAATGAAAGAGCGAAAAGCGCTGTTTCGCATAGTCCTTCAGGAAGACGGTCCGAAACTGGACGAAACGGGCAAGCTGATGGGACGAGGGGCATACATCTGTCGGCAAGAGGCTTGTGTCGAAGATGCCTTCGGACGTAAGCGTCTGGCTCATCACTTGAAAACACCCATGCCCGAAGGCCTCTATGCTGAAGTCAAGGCCGCCTTGACCCGCCATAGAAAAGCCCAGGAAAGAGCAGAAGGCAAGCGGACATTCCGCATCGGTGCGGACGGCCAGGTCTTGGGCAACGGAGAAACGGATGTCTGAAGAACGCATTTTGCGTCTCGTCGGACTGGCGAGACGCGCAGGTAAGCTGTCTCCGGGTTTGGATGCAACGCTCCAGGCTTTGGCCACAGGCAGCGCCAAGCTGGTACTGGTGGCCGGCGATGCAGGCGGCAGTACCCGGCGCAAAGTGGAGCGCTTAGCCGAGGAACGAGGCTGCCCCGTCGTGGTTATTGCGGACAGCGAAGCCCTGGGACAGATGAGCGGCGCAGCCCGCAGAGCGGTGCTCGGTGTGCTCGACGAAGGCTTCGCCCGGGGAATTGCCGACATACGACTTTGCGAGTAAAAACATGTATAATAATTAAGCTAAAGCACAATGTTGCTGATGGAGGAAGAGATTTTAATGGTAGATGAGAACAAAACGGAAATTCAGAGCGGATCTGATGCACAACAAGTAGATAAAGAGCAGACGTCAGCCGCCCAAACTGAGACTGAGCAGGAACAAGCAACGTTCAGTATGCAGGGGGTTTCCGGAAAAGTCATTACCGGTACGGTCAAGGTCAAGAAGGTGAAGAAAGCGGATAAGAAACCCGCTGCAGAAACACCTGCTGAAACTGAGGAAAAAACCGAACCGGCTGCTCCCTCTGAAGCAGCACAAACTACGGAACCCGCATCGCAGAAGGTCGGGACTGAAGCTCCTCGTCCGAGGAAGATTTCCTCGGGTGCGAAAGCAACTGTCGAGGCGCCCGCAGAACCTACAGAAGCACCGGTCGAAACGCCGGCTGCTGAACCGGAGGTCGCTGAAGGCGCACCGCGCAAAGTAACTAAGGAAGCGCCTGCTGCTGAAACAACCCCGGCCGAGCCGGTAGAGCCTGAGCCTGAGGCGGAGGCCCCTCAGAAAAAAGTTAAACCCGAACCGCCCAGACCCCGTAAGATCGGGACGATGGCGGATCTTGAGCCGAAACCGGTGAAACCGGAGAAATCGGCACCTAAGGTTGAAAAACCGGAACCGGCCAAAGCCGAGCCTGCCGCAAAGGCCGAGCCTAAAGCGGAGCCGCCGAAGCCGGCAGAAGTGGCTGAGAAGAAAGCACCCGCAGGTCCGCGGAAGATCGCGTCCGGCGGTGATATCCCGCAGCCCAGAAAGCTCGCTTCCGGCGATAAACCCGCCGGCCCCCGCAAGATTTCTTCTGCAGCAGCGGACGATTCTTTGGCCGCAACAGCCAGAGCATTTGCTACGCGCAAAACCGAGAAAGAAAACGCCCGCACCCAGCCACCCGGTGAACGTACCCGTTATACCGGTGGCCGCGGCAGAGGACCTCAAGGCGGCGGCTTCAGTGGAGGCCCCGGCAGACCGCCGTTCGGTAGCGGTGGCTTCGATAAGGACAAGGACGAGGATGATCAGAAGTTCCGTTCCGGTCCGCGCAAACCCAGGGCGAAGAAGGATCCGGCACCGGATCCGTTCATGACCCGTGGTTTGGCCACTAAGAACAAATTCACGCAGAATAAAGACAATAAATCCACGCGTTCCAGAGACTTTGCGGTCGGTAACGACAAGAGTCGCCGCAGCAAGGATTTCTTCGATGCAGGTGAGCAGCGCTACGGTCGCGGTAAACGCAAGAGTTCTCAGAAGGACAAAGACCAGCGTAAGGAGCAGACGACCGTAACACACGTCTCGATTCCCGCCATCCTGACCGTCAAGGAGTTCGCTGAAGCGATCTCTCGTACCTCGGCGGATGTGATCATGCATCTGATGAAGAACGGGATCATGGCGACGATGAATCAGGAGCTGGATTACGAGACCGCTGCGATCATTGCCGAAGAATTCGGTGTCACCACCGAGCTCCTGAAGGAAGTCGAACTGGCGGAACTCCTCTTCGACGATTCCGAAGACGAGGAGGAAAACCTCCAGCCTCGTCCGCCCGTTGTGGTGGTTATGGGTCACGTCGACCACGGTAAGACCACGCTTTTGGACTCCATCCGTTCGTCTGCGGTTGCCTCCGGTGAAGCCGGCGGTATCACCCAGCGCATCGGTGCTTACATGACCGAGCTCAACGGTCGCAAGATCACTTTCCTCGATACCCCGGGTCACGAAGCGTTTACCACGATGCGTGCCCGCGGTGCTCAGGCAACGGACATTGCGATTCTGGTAGTAGCTGCCGACGACGGCGTTATGCCCCAGACGGTCGAGGCGATTAATCACGCCAAGGCTGCCGGTACTGAGATCATCGTCGCGATCAATAAGATGGATAAGCCCGGCGCGAATCCGGACAAGGTCAAGCAGGAACTCAGCAACTATGAACTCATTCCTGAGGAATGGGGCGGCTCCACCGTTATGGTACCTTTATCGGCCAAAACCGGCGAAGGCATGAATGAACTGCTGGAGATGGTCCTCCTGACCGCGGATGTGCTCGAACTGAAAGCCGACCCGAACCGTCAGGCGAAAGGTATCATCATCGAAGCCCAGCTCGACAAGAACCGCGGTACTGTGGCTACTCTGCTGGTCCAGAGAGGTACTCTGCGCCAAGGCGATACCATTGTGGCGAATACCGTCGTCGGTAATATCCGTGCGATGCGTGATGCCAACGGTATCCAGAATCAGCCGGCCGGCCCTTCCGTTCCGGTTGAGGTCATCGGTCTGCCCGAAGTTCCCGAAGCGGGTTCACTCTTCTATGTCGTAGAGGACGAGCGTGTCGCCAGACAGTTTGCTGAACAGCGCCGCGTCGAAGAGCGTCAGGCCGGCTTCCGTTCAGGTCCTGCCGTTACGCTGGACAACCTCTTCACTCAGATTGAAGAAGGTAAGCTGATTGACTTCAATATCGTGGTCAAAGCCGACGTCGTAGGTTCCGTTGAAGCGATGCGCCAGTCACTCGAGAGACTCTCGAATGACGAAGTCCGCGTCAACATCATCCACGGCGCTGCAGGTGCGATCAACGAGAGCGATCTGCGTCTGGCCGAAGCGAGTGGCGCTTTAGTCATTGGCTTCAATGTCCGACCGAACAACACGGTTACCGAACTCGCCAGAGAACTCGATGTCGAGATCAAGAACTATGACGTTATCTACCAGGCGATCGAAGAGATCGAAGCTGCCATGAAGGGCATGCTCGCACCTGAATACAGAGAAGTTGTTCTGGGTCACGTCGAGATCCGCGAAACCTACAAAGTCAGCAATGTCGGCACCATCGGCGGCGGCTATGTCACCGACGGCAAGATCGTGCGTAACAGCGATATCCGTCTCCTACGTGACTCGGTCGTTATCTATACCGGTAAGCTGGGCTCTCTGCGCCGATTCAAGGACGATGTCCGTGAAGTCGCCGCGGGTTATGAGTGCGGTGTGTCGATTGACAACTATAACGACATCAAGGTCGGGGACGTCATCGAGGCCTTCGCGACCGAGGAAATAGAAAGAGACTAAACTATGGCGATCAGAAGAGAAGACAAGGTCGGGGATGAGATGAAACGCATCCTCGCCCGTGTAATTCAGCAGGAAGTCAAGGACCCCCGCATACCTCCGTTCACCTCCGTGACGGATGTCAAGGTCACTCGTGACTTCAGCTTTGCTACCGCCTTTATCAGTGTTTTGGGAAACGACGATCAGAAACGGGAAGCCATCGAGGCGCTTCAGAAAGCGCAAGGCTTCTTTAGAAGCTCCGTGGCCAAACAGCTGAAGCTCAGGAAAACGCCTGAAATTACCTTCAAGCTGGACGACACATACGAGACAGGCAATCGCATGGATCGCCTGATCGATGAAGTGATCGGCAAGCAGAACCGTGCGGAGGAACCCGACACGGACGAGCTCCCATGACTCTAGACGAAAGAAAAACCCTCATGACCCCTCTGGCCACGGACCTGTTGAAACTCCGGGGCAAGGCGGGTCATGTTGCTATTTACCCCCATTTGAACGCGGACGGCGATGCCTACGGTTCCTGCCAGGCTTTAGTGCTGGCGCTGAATAAACTGGACATTTCCGCCGTTTGTGTGTTGGAAGAGGAGATCAAGGAGGATTTCCTATTTCTGCCGGGTATTGACCGCGCCAGGATTTGGCCAAAGCTCAGCGAGGACGAACAAACCCGGTTGACTGACGAACAGCTCATGGCGATCCAGGTCGATCTCTCCGTCGAGCACCGCCTGGCGGATCGGCGAGATGCCTTCACCGCTTCGGCCCAGCAGCGCATTATCGATCACCACGTGAATGACCTGGAGCCTTCACCGGATCACTTCATCGATACCCAGGCAGCCGCCAGCAGCGAGCTGGTCTACAGCTTAGTGGAGGCGCTGGGCGCTGAGGCCGGGGTGGAACTGCTTGATCAGGACATGGCCCTTTGCCTCTACACCGGCCTGATTATGGACACCGGTAACTTCTCCTATCCGAATGTCCGGCCCACAACCTTCTCTGTTGCAGCGAGTTTGCTGGCTACCGGCATTAATGTGCCGGATGTTGTGGACCGCCTGCTCAGGCGGATCAGCTGGGCGAGATATCGGGTGGAAGGGGCTCTGCGCAGCCAGACGAAACGTACGGAGGACGGGAAGATCACCTACCTCGGAGTATCGTCAGAATTTATGCGGGAGTTCGGGGCGGCCGACGAGGATCTGGAATCTATCCCCGGCCAACTGCGGGATATCGAGGGCACGGAAATTGCATTGATGCTCAGGCAAACCCCTTCGGGCGATCTGCGCGGGAACCTGCGCAGCCAGCCGGATGTTGATATTCAGGGCTTCGCCGCCTCACTGGACGGCGGGGGGCACAAGAACGCGGCCGGTTTCACTTTGCCGCCCCAGGATCTGGATGAAACCCTGGCAGACCTCGTCTCAAAACTACAGAAAATCGTGGAGTAAGCATGTCCCGTAAAACCAACGCACCGCCTCCTTATGGAGGCATTATTAATCTGAGGAAACCCGTCGGCCCCACCTCGCTGATGCTCGTTAATCGGGTGAAGCGACTGTCCGGCATTCGCCGGATCGGGCACTGTGGGACGCTGGATCCTTTTGCGGATGGCGTCCTACCCATCGCGCTCGGCCGCGCCACCAATATGATCCGCTACATGGATGATTACAGTAAGGTCTATCGTGTCCTGATCCATCTCGGCACCCGCACCGACACCGGTGACCTGAGCGGCCGGATTGTCGAATCTTCCGATCCGACTGACCAACAAATCGCCGACTGGGCCCGGGATGATTATCAAGCGCTTCGAGCTGCCATCGCCCGTATGACCGGCCGGATCGAGCAGCGCACACCTCAGTTTTCGGCGGCAAAAATCGACGGTAAGCCCATGTATGAATACGCGAGGGCGGGCATCGAAGTCACAGGGAAGATGCGCGCAATACAAATTCACTCGGCCGACCTGGTCACCGCTGGCGAGCTCAAGCCAAGCTCTGAAAGTTTAAACGAGTCGAACCTCCCCGGTCAGGACTACTTTCCTGAAACGATTTACGATGACCGCAGGCTCGATGAGCCGGTCCAGCTACACATGCCCCGTTTCTGTCTCATCGTGGATGTCCATTGCTCCAAAGGCACCTACATCAGAACCTGGGCGGAGGATCTGGGCTACGCACTCGGAACGACGGCCTACGCCGCTAGGCTGAGGCGACTCCGGAGCGGTCCGTTCACCTGGGCGGATGCCGTCAGTGAAGCCGATCTCAAAGCATTTCATACCGCTGGCGGTGACTTTGGCCGGCCTGATGAGAAGCTAATCTGTGACACATCTGCCGCCCGGCCGGATTTGCCTGTGATAGAATTAGACAGACAAGAAGCAATTCGGATTTTACAAGGGAAGCGGCTCGTGCCACCTCCCGGAACGGAGTCTCACTACCGGCTTTTTCATGGGGATCAGTTCCTCGGTATCGGCCGCAGAGACAGACGTGATTCGGAGTGCGTTCTGCTTGCCGAAAGGATGTTCTTGAGCATTGAAAACTTTACAGATTGATCTGACGAAATCATCCGCGGAATTAGCCGAGATGATACCGCCCGGAAAACCGAGAGGTGTTGTTCTGGGCTTTTTTGACGGTGTTCACCGAGGCCACCAGGAACTGGTCAGGGCATTAGTGCGCCGCTCGGTTGTGCTGGGCTTGGAAGCGAATGTCTTCTCCTTCGACCGCTACCCGAAACCGGTGCCCGGTCACGCCCGCCTGAACGCTACTTACAGAACAGGGGAGAGCAACGGGCTGCCCTTGCTGTCGCCTTTGCCGGATTCCCGGCTCCCTTTCAAGGGGCTCCTGCAGACTTCCGAGCAGCGCGATGAAGCCTTCGCCCAACTCGGCGTCGATCGCCTGATCCTTCAGACCTTTAATAAACCCTTTGCCCAGATGCCCCCGGAAGAATTCTGCGAGACGATTCTCCGTGAACGCTTGAATGCGAAGGTCATCGTCGTCGGTGACGATTATCGTTTTGCCAAAGGCCAGAAAGGCAATATCGACTTCCTCAGAACCTGGACTGCAGAACACGGGATCGAACTCCATGTGGTTCCTTCAATCCGCGTGGACGGTGAGATCCTGTCCAGCTCGCGGATCAGAGAACTGGTCCAGACCGGCAAAATGCCCGAAGCCGCCCGCCTGATGGGCCGTAACTTCAGTGTCCCCGGCAAAGTCATTCACGGCAATGCGCTCGGCCGGACCGTCGGCATGCCCACCGCCAACCTCAGAATCCCCGCCGGCATGGTCATCCCGGAATTCGGTGTTTATGTCACCCGCACCCGGGTCGACGATACCTGGTACGATTCCGTCACGAATGTCGGACTCCGGCCGACAGTCAATCACACGGACCCCCTGCCTCTCGTCGAAACCTGCATCCTGGACCGCCAGCTGGACCTCTACGACAAGGAAATCGAAGTCGATTTTCTCGAACTGATGCGCCCGGAGATCCGTTTCCCCAGTTTCATCGTCATGTCAACGGAGATTGCCCGTGATTTGGCCAAAGCGCGCGAGTGGCACGCCGTCCACGAACACATGTATCTCTACCGCAAGGTCCAGGACATCCCGGTCTACCTGACCCGCTCCGACCGCTTCAATACTTCACATTTGCAGATCCGCTTTTTTGTGCCTTTGGCCAAAGAAACCGCATCTGCCTATTCACTCCTGGCCCAGGTACTGACGGCCATCGCCAGAGATTATCCGAGCCGGCCTGAACTCCAGAGTTTCCTTGATACTCAGTACGGCGCCAGCATTACCGCAGATGTCGACAAGGTGAATAATCTTCAGGAGCTCAGCTTCCGCCTGTCCGCAGTCCACAACGGACTCGATGGCACGAGACCCTTCAGCAATACGGTTAGAGTCTTGCTCGATATGTTGCTGAATCCCGTCCGCGATGAGGAAGACCAGTTCCCGGAAGCGATCCTCGAGACCGAGCGGCAGAATCTCCTGATGGATATTTTGGCCGAAGAAAACGACCGCAGTCAGTTTGCGCTGAACCGCGCGCGTGCCGAACTGCTCGCTCCCGGCGAGACCTGGGTCAACCCCCTGGGCGACAAAGACACGCTGCCCGGAGTCGATGCCCTGATGCTGCGCGATTGCTGGATTAAGCTCCTATCGGAGAGCTCCATCCAGGTCTACATGTCTGGCAACATGCGTGAGACCGCCCTGGCGGACGACATCTGCCACCAGCTGGCCTGTATTCCCAGAGAACCCCACGCCCTGCGCCTGATTCCGGGACGCAACCCTGAGCCGCTGCGCTATGGCGAGGCACGCACCGTCGTCGAATCCGATACGGTCGAAGTGTCTCATGTCGTCGTGATCTATGACGGCATGCCGGCTTATTCCTCACTCCAATCTTTGGCCGGCGAAATCTTCACCGTCCTCCTGGGCTCTTCCTCGCAGTCCACCTTGTTCCGCATCATCCGCGAGGAGCTGGGCTACGCCTATTATGTCGACGCGGAATATGACTCCTTCGGCCGGACACTGACAATCATTGTCGAAGTCGACCCCGCAGAAACTGAGGAGACGATCGCGATTATTCATGAGCAGGTGGCCCGACTCGCCGAAGGGGAGATCCCCGAAACCTTATTCGTCGGCGCCAAGAATTATGTCCAGTCCGAGCTGCTGCGCCTCCGCGACGATGCCGAGAAGCGCATGTATTTCGACACCACCGAGCTCGTCTCCGGCATGAATTTCTCCGGCGATGAGGCAATGCTCTACGCCAAGGAAGTCCTGCCCGATCACCTTAAGGCCATTGGCCAAAGACTGGAACACCGCCTAACTTACGTTCTGAATCCGAATGCGCCAGCTCCGAAGGAGGATAATTGATGAATCCTCTGCCGGGCATGATCCGCTATGACCGAAAGGACCGTATCAGCGGCCAGCTAACCCACGTCTATCAGCACCGCAGCGGCTTCAAAATCGATCTGATCCCCAAGCCGGGCTTTCAAACGAAGTATGCTGGCTTCCTTATACCTTTCGGTGCTCAGCATACGAATTTTCGGAACACCGCCAGCTCGGAGGAATTCTCTGTCGAGCTCGGAACGGCGCACTTCCTGGAACACCTGATCCTCAACAGCAGAGACAGTTCCGGCACGGTGAGCGAACTTACCCGACTCGGCGTCGATATGTATGCCTACACCACGCATACCTACACCTTGTTTTCTTTCAGCTGTATCGACTCCTTTACAGAAGCGCTGAAACTCCACTTCGACGCCCTCTTTCATCCTGAATTCAACGATGAAAAGATCACCACCGAAAAAGAGATCATCCATGCCGAATACAACATGTACAAGGAAGACCTCAGCACTGTAGCTAATAACGTCCTCCTCAAAAGTCTCTACCAATCCCCAGAAATGTACGAAGATATTCTGGGCAGTGCGGAGAGCATCAGCAGGATAACGACAGAAGGGCTCAAGCATGCCCACAGTCAGCTCTATGTCCCATCCGCCGTGTCCCTAATTCTGGTAGGGTCATTCGACGAGTCGGCGCTTTTGGCCGATATTGCCGGCTGGCTGGACAACCTTCGCCAAAACCTGGCACCCTATCCGGAACCCATCCGCAGTCGGGAAGAGCACCTGCCGATCCGCGTGCCGGAGCAAAGGCTGGAGCTGCCTTACAGCACCTCATCTTTCTGGATTGGCTACAGAAATCCCTTCTGCCACAGCGGTGCTTTGCGAAACGGCAGAGATCTGGTCGACAGCAGGCTCACCGGCGAGCTCGTCATCGACATGCTCATCGGCCACGGCTCAGAGTCCTTCGAAGAACTCTATGCCGAAGACCTCATCGATGAATCCCTCACGCACACTTACATCGTCGAGCCGGATTATGCCTACCTCCTGATCAGCGGCGACTCCAAGCAGCCCGAACGCGCCGCCGAGCGCCTGGCTCAGCGACTCGAATCCCTGATTCGCGACAAGGCCTTTACCGAGAAACGTATGGCAGAGCTCATCCGCTCCCGCCTCGGCAGTTTCCTCCGCTCGCTCGACGACGTCGTGGAATGCGGTGAAGCGGCGGCGAAAATCCGGCTCAGCCACCTGGAATTCACGGACT